>JALOOL010000367.1 GCA_025454425.1 Hydrococcus sp. Prado102
TAAATCGTATCGAGAGACACCGGCCAACTGGTTGCCATTTGCCAAGTAATGTTAGGTAAAGAAGCACTTGCAGTTGGTGCGTTATTTTGTGCGGCTCGATTATTGCATCCTCCAATTAAACTTACACTTGTAGCGCCAATTGTTCCATAAAGGACTGTTTTTAATAATTTGCGACGTTCCATAAATTGTTCTTTTGGATTTTTAGATTAAAACTTTTAATTGCTCGATCTATATGATTAACGTTCACAACGATACACTAGCGGGTTACGTCAAGCAATTAATTTCCTACAAAAATCTAAATTTAAAATTTATAAATTTCAGTTTTGATTAACTAAATTTCTTATTTTTAATTCTGAATATTAAATATCCAATTTATTAAAAACACATCAAATTGGACATTCATCAATCCTAATTCGATTGATTAATTTAATTTTTTATTCAGGCAACTCAAAGTTGACCCCTTCATACAAATCTCGTATAACTATGGTTACTCCTACGGACGATAGCTCAATTTGTGTATCGCTTCCTCGATATTCCCGCAGTAACCATTGATTTTCCCCCGTTTTAACATAGTGTTCGATAAAATATTCAGATTGACTGACGAGCAAATATTCCTGAAACTGGGGAATGGAACGATAATATAAAAACTTATCGCCTCTGTCGTATCCTGAAGTCGATTTTGATAAAACTTCGACAATTAAACAAGGATTAAGTATCTCGTCGGTACGCTGTTCGTTTAAAACGGGTTCGCCTGCAATGACCATTACATCGGGATAAAGACCTTTGCGATGCGGAGGAACCCACAAACGCAAATCGCTAGAAAATACTTCGTAAGGTTGTTGTCTTAAAGCAGTATCTAAAATACGTATGAGATTGCGAACAATACGGTTGTGGTTAATCGTACCGCCACTCATCGGAATAATCGCCCCATCGTGGTATTCACTTTTAAACTCAGCGGTTTCCTCCAAAGCGCGATATTCATCAAGAGTATAAGTTTTCGATGAAGAGTTAATAAGCATAGCAATTCGCTTTTAACAACGAGCGGCGATTGGGCCAGATATCCCAATATCTAGCCTATCCCAATTACCATATCCCAGTGTCCTAGTCATCACTCACCAATCGCCTTTAATTCTCAGCAAATAGCGATTGACTTTTATCGTCTACAGGCCAATCTTCATTTTGACCGCCAAAAATTAGTTTTTTAACTTGAACGTAGTCCTTGTTGAGTTGATTGAATCCATTAATCAAAATATCAAGCGCGAGAGGATCGCTAGTTCCTAAATCGAACCAGCATCGCCCCCAAGTTCCAGAATATTGAAAATCAGCCATATTGTGCATGGGAGCCATCATGACATTTTCGGCGACTTCTGTATCGTAATCCATATAGCTGATATCGATTCCCGTCTCCTGCACTTGGAGATTTTCTGCATTAAAAGCGCCTAATTTTCCTAAATAAAACCACGAATTAAACAATTCTTCGACAAATTGTTGTTCCATTGGCGAAGGAACTGTTTCAAACTCTATCCATATCCAAAGATCGAACGGATTAAATTCTCGAAACTGTACTTCCATTTCAGTTATCAGTAATCAGTTATCAGTAATCAATTAGACGAAGACATTCCAACCGATTTTCCAGCCTTCCATAAACTACTCGAAATAAGATTTGTGATGATGTGAGCCACAATGGGAACTAATAAGTTTCCCGTAACCAAAGCGCTATATCCCAGTGCAAATCCTACGATAGTTGCCCAAACCCCATAAGGCCATTGCTGAAGTCCGCTTAGGTGAAGAACTCCAAATAACACACTAGACAAAATTACAGCAGTCAAATCGAAGCCCAAAGCGGGTAACATTACGCCGCGAAATAACAATTCTTCACTTAAACCAGGTAGCAATCCCAGCCAGATTATATCCGGCCAAATGAGGGGCTTAATGACTAATTCTAAATAAGCATCGGCACTGCGACGATATTCAGGCCATAAGCGATAGATAATGCTGCTAGCCGCAATAATGCCGCCTGCTACTGCTATTCCCAGCAAAAAGCCGTTACCTGTCAATTGCACCTCAACAAGCGCAATAGAACCCAGCTTCTGCCAGAGTTTAGAAACCGCTAGCAAAAGAACGGCGGTCACTCCCATGACCACTAAAATTTGCGTGCGCGTTAAAGGTTCGGTTTCGAGATTGTTAGGATTGGTCACGATGAGATAAACAATGCAAAGATGATAGGTTGGGACGCAGGCAGTTAGCATCGATTCCTGCTCGATGGGCAACTAATACTCCTAACGCCTCTAAATACGAGTTTACCCTAATTGCTTTGATTCCTAATATTTCTGGCGGAACCTGCATTTGGGTAGAGTTTTCCTCGATCGCAATAATCTTAGCGTTTTGTGAGGCAAAGCTAAGTAGGGCACTCCCCCCACAAGCCGTTGCGGGAATTACGACAGCATCGACTTGCCCGCCCCAAGTCGTTTGTGGGTCGGCATTTTGTTTGGTAACGAATTGTGGAGCGCGAGACAGTCCCACTAACACGCAAGGAAGAAATGTATAGCCCAACTCTTCAGCCGCCGCGCGAGGCGATAGATTGGGATCTAGAGCTAAGGGCATCAGTGCGGGGGCGTGGGCGGCAGGAATTTGAAACTGACGGACGATAAGATGGGAAATAACGGCTTCTGCACCCGCGAGGGGATCGACTCCCGAACCGTGTCGGTAATTTTGCAAAGCAGGCGTACCGGGGTCGTCGGGAAAGCGAGCGACGATCGCAATTGCCTCTGCCCGTGCTTGCTGGATCAGGGTTTCGGCGGCTCTAAGCAAACTGCCTGGGTTGCCAATCGTGCCCCAACTAGCCCCCGATCGCGCCGTTCGCAATTCGACTTCTAAAGGGGCATCGGTAATAATATAATCGGTCAGATTTAGCCCTAGCGTCGCCCTAGCGGCATCGGCAACTTGTAAGTGTCGCAAACGCAGATCGGGTTCGATCGCGCAATCGAGGATTAATCCAACGCGGTTCTGATGGACGCTTCGCAAACCCCATTGGGAACGCGCAAATTTATCTAATCCGTAGCCTTCTACGTATAAAGTATTGGGCATAGACCAGTAGAGTTGAGCGCCGTTGAGGACGTTGGGATGGGCGATTAAGCGATCGCAAACTTGCGCGACAGCACGAGCGACGGGCAAGGCATCCCCCGCATAACCGCCAATCGATGCGCCAATCCCCGTCGGGACGATTAGAACAACGGTGTAAGGATGTTTCAATGTTCGACTGTTACAATGGCTTCGATTTTGGCTTTTTGCTTTTGGCTATCTACGCTAGTAATCGCCCAGCGTAGCGGTTCGCCTTGTTTTTGCAGTTCTTCTTCAATGGCTTTTTGCAATTTGATGGGATTGTCTTGCAGATCGATTTCGGCACTGATGAAATGGGTGGTCATGACGGTTCTTAAATTTGATAGATGCGATTGGCTTTGCTGCTGCTCGGAGGGCGATCGCCTGTCTGCAATTATTCCAAACAGGATAAAACTATTATCCGTCATTATGTCCTTGCGGTTTTCAACAAAATTATTAGCTCTTTAATATCGTTTATCTTTAATCTTGCTCCCTATGGGAGGTAGGGGTGTAGGGGCGCATGGCTTGCGCCCTTTCGAGTAATCAGTGACTGGGGATTGGTGATTGCTGATTGGTGACTGGGAAAAGATAAGTATAAGTTTTCCCCCTTACCCTTTACCCGTCAATTGAAAATTGACAAACTATTAGAACGTAAACGTCGTTCTGATAACGCCGATGAAAGCATCATCTTCATTTTGCTGGTCGGGTGCGTTTAGATAGACTAAACCGGGCGTAATCGAGATATTGTCGTTGAGTTGATAGCGGTAGAAAGCCTCCAGATGCAGGGGAAGGCTATTAGAAGCATCGATTCCTACTTGTCGGGGATTGCCCAAATAAGGCTGAACGCCGACGATTAGACCGCCCAAATTACCTTCTTTGAGGAGGTCGGGAAAAGCGAAAGTTAAAGCATAGTTCCAAATTTCGCCATCATCGGTATCTGAATTAAGAATATCTGCGATCGTGTAGCCTCCCCAAGCACTAACTACGAATTTAGTGCCAATTCTATAAGAAGCCGCCAAACCAAAAGAATTAGCTTCTACGTCAGCATTCGTACCGCCTGGGAAGTTAGCAAAACTCGTTCCTACTGCACCTGGATAGCCATCTTCAACTTTAGCAACCCCATAATTAAAGATCGACGTACCGGGCGTGTGATAGCTGTTGACATAAGTTAATGCTAAAGCCAAATCTTCTGTTGGAGTAATCGTTACTTGTCCGAGAGCGGCATAATCGCCATTGAAAATTCCCGCTCCTTCTGCTGAACTAGCGGGGTCGGATGGCCCGGCAAGATAACTGGCGCTCAGCGTTACAATATCGCCAAATTTAAAGTTCATTCCTGCCCCAGAACCTCCGCCAATGTAGTAAATTGCATTATGAGCGCCAAAAAGCGTCAGGGCACCAGAACCGCCATCGCCGCCATCATCGATAGGATCGTTACCAGCGGTGGGCAAATAATCCGATGTCGCGCCATAAGCAGCCGTGGCAAAAACTTCAATCGAATCGCCGATGGGAGTAAAGTAGGACAAATAATCTATGAGAACATCATTATCTCCATAGTCTTGAAAAGTTAACGTGCCTTCTGAAGTTTGAACGTCTCCTTGAGAAGGAAGCTCAAAACGGGGAGAACTGCCCGCGGCTAAACCCGTGTAGAGAACATCTTCACCAGTAAAACTCGTCTCCAAATACAAACGCACTCGGTTTTGGAAGACGATTTGGTTATCGGTTCCGCCATTGTTAGAAGCGCCAGCTACGGCAAATACAACTTCGCCTGTTAGTTTAGTCGTCGTCGAAAACTGATTGTCTTCAAGGAAAGAGACTCGACTTTCTAAATTATCGACCCTTCCGCCAAGTGCTGCGAGTTCGGCTTCAAATTCTTGAGCTAGTCGTTTGAGGGTGTCGATATCTTCTTTGAGAACGGCAACGTTTTCTTGAATGAGCCGTTCTACTGTATTCATACAAGCATTTAAACCTGCCGCAAATTCCCAACGAGTCAAGGCGCGATTGCCTCGGTAGGTTCCATCGGGATAACCTACGATACATCCGTAGCGTTCGACTAAACTGCGCAATGCTTCATATGCCCATTCTGTCGGCGCAACGTCTTTTAACTCAGAAACGCTCGTGATTTGGTCGAGAGCATTGTTTTGGTTGCTGTATCGGTCGATTTGGGCAAATGAATCAAGATTTGCAGGCATACTTCCGTCAGCCAGTGCATTCGTTGCGATCGTTAATAGCGAACCCAAAATTAATTGACCGACTAGTCCGTATTGTCCTATAGTTTTCAGAATTTTCATGAACTCACACCTTAAAATTAGATCGATCTTCAATATGACGAAGTGCAAACTTACTTTGCCTTAGAAAAGGCGAAATATTTTACACTAAACTATCTTAAATTGATTCTCTATCTAAGAATTCCCTAAATACAGGACAAATTCAACACTAAAGAAAATTTATTTGGCAAATCGTTGAAATTTTTAGAAGTCATTTGGGAATTCTAAAATCGCGAGCTATCAAATATTAACTTCCGATTTTGATGTCAATTTTAATTTTTAAACAGTTGTCAGGACTTCGTTTCAAACTACTGTCCGCGCTCGGCGCTGCATTTTTAGTTCTCTTTGTCAGTCAATTTAGTGCCGCTCGCATTA
>JALOOL010000076.1 GCA_025454425.1 Hydrococcus sp. Prado102
CTACCTTCTGCTTTTCTTCAAGTTGGAGAACCTTCAGCATTTGATGCTCGTCATTGATAGCTTCTTGCTTTGGGATTTCTCTCTCGTATCGATGAAGAAGGAACGTATAGTCGGGTCTCAATGCGGCTAAAATTCGTCCTGAATTTTGAATCGAGTTGTAGGTGTTGATCCTATTTGTAGAAACAGCCTCTATTACCATTGAGAGTGGATTTTCCCGATCCAGAAGGCCCCAACAAGGCTACTAATTTATGGTCTTTAACCTCTAAACTAACGTTTTCTAATGCCTGGAAACTACCGAATTTTTTGGAAACTTTTTTGATACTAATACTCATGATTGGTGAATGGGGATTGGGGATTGGGGATTGGGGATTGGGGATTGGGAAAAGATAAATGTAGGTTTTATCCTTTACCCTGTTGCCTATTGTCTATTGCTTATTGCCTAATCACTGATTACTGATTACTGATTACTGGTTACTGAACCTTAACGGTTCTGCGTTCTAAAATTTCTTTGAGAACGAGGGTGACAGCAGCAAGTAATGCTAAGATTGCCGCGGCACTAAATGCCGCTTCGGTTTGATAATTTTTATAAGATTGTTCGACTAAGATTGGCAAAGTTGCCGTTCGTCCGAGGACGCTGCCAGACACGACAGAAACAGCGCCGAATTCTCCCATTGCTCTTGCATTGGTTAACAGAACTCCGTACAGTAAACCCCAACGAATATTAGGAAGCGTCACTCTCCAAAAAATCTGCCAATCGCTTGCGCCTAAAGTTCTTGCGGCTTCTTCTTGGTCGGAACCCATTTCTTCTAATACTGGAATGACTTCTCGCGCTACGAAAGGGAAGGTGACAAAAATAGTTGCCATTATCATTCCTGGTAAGGCAAAAATGACTTTAATACCCATTGTTTCCAGCCAACCGCCAAACCATCCCAACCTTCCATACAAGAGGACTATCATTAAACCAGCAACAACGGGAGAAACCGAGAAAGGAAGGTCGATAATACTCATTAATAACGCACGACCTCGGAATTGATTTCGTGCGATGACCCACGCGGCGCAGAGTCCAAAAAGCGTGTTTAAAACGAGCGAAATTGCAGTAATGGTTAAACTTAATTGAACTGCGTGGATAAAATCTCTAGAACTGACCGCACTGAGAAACGGTTGAATTCCTTTATGAAAAGCTTCATAAAAAACTGCCGCGGCGGGAATCAATAAAACTAAAAACAGATAGGCGATCGCTACGCTAATAAAAATAACTCTGGGAGATTTAACGAACTGCATAACGACGACCCCACTGTTGTAAAAGATTGATAATTAGCAATGCTAATAACGACACTAAAAGCAGCACCGTTCCGATTACTGTTGCGCCTGCATAATCGTATTGTTCTAATCTTTGAAAAACGAGAACGGGAGCAATTAAATCTTTAAATGGGATATTAGAAGCAACAATAACAACCGAGCCATATTCTCCCACTGCTCTCGAAAATCCTAGAGCAATTCCCGTTAAAATGGTTGGGATTAAAGGAGGTAAAATTACTCGCAAAAATGTTTGCGATCGCGATGCACCTAACGACCATGCTGCTTCTTCTATTTCTTTCTCCATTTCTTGAAGAACGGGTTGTAAAGTTCTCACGACAAAAGGCAAAGAAATAAACAGCATTGCCACAAATACGCCTACGCGAGTAAAGGCAATTTTAATGCCAAATGGCGCAAACAATTGACCTATCCAACCTTTTTCGCTGTAAACTGTTGCTAATACTAAACCTGCTACTGATGTCGGCAAAGCAAAGGGTAAATCGACGGCTGCATCGATAAATTTTCTGCCAGGAAACTGATAGCGAACTAATACCCATGCTACTAACGTTCCCATCAATCCATTGATTAAACCTGCTGCTAGGGAAGTAACAAAGGTAACATTATAAGCAGATAGCGCAATTGGACTAGTCGCAATTCGCCAAAAATCAGCAGGACCTAACGTTAGCGATTTTGTAATTAAAGCAGCGACTGGTAACAGTAAAATTAGTATTAAATAAACAACTGTTACTAGCCAAGGGATAGAAAGAGAAGCTAACCAACTTTTTTGTTTTTTTTGTTCGAGCGATCGCGAATAAGAAATCGATTCAGTCATTTCGATTTTGGATTTTGGATTTTGGATTTTCCCCATAGGTTAATGAGGTCTTGTAATCAATTTTATTCTTGGTTATCAGGCGATTCTTTTAAATTTTTCTACCAGCCATCTCGTTCTAGATCGGATTCTTTCCAAATCTCAACATCTAGATCGCAAAGATAGATTAAAGCATTATCAATTGCTTGAGAAGAACCGGATAATAAAAGATCGAACCAGCCATCTCCTCGCGCATTTGCTCCTAACATAGCAGCTAAAATATTAACGTTTAAATCGTGACGAGAAGCCAGATTAGACACAATTGGTTCGTGATGGTATTTTTGGGGAATTTTAATTTTAATACGAGCTTGGGTCGGTCGATTTCTTTCTGTGGTATCGAGATTTAAAATGTTTGAGTTACTCATCGCTATTCTCCTAGCTATGATTTACCAATTTTGTTCATGATTTTGTCAAAATCTGCACCGTCATCAAAGAATTGTTGTTGAATTTTATCCCAACCTCCTAAGTTTTTAACAGTGAAGAGATTTTTAACCGTAGGATATTGAGCCGAAAATTCTTTAGCAACGCTTTCATCAACGGGACGAAAACCGACTTTAGCAAATTCCCGTTGTGCTTCGGGAGTAAAAAGAAATTGAGCGAATGCTTCTGCTACTTCGCGAGTACCATGTTTGTCTACATTGGCATCGACAATTGCAACGGGATTATCAATCGAAATGTTGTAATCGGTGGGAACAAAATAAGGCGTTCCTTCTCCTTTTTGTTTGGCTAAAATTACTTCGTTTTCATAGTTAATTAATACGTTACCTTGACCTTGTTTGTAAAAAACATCGCTAGATTCGCGAGCATCTTTTGGCATAACGGGAGCATTTTTTAGAACTGTTTCAATAAATTGTTCGGCTTCTTGTGGGGTTCCTCCCGATTGCGTTACCGCACCCCAAAGCGCAAGGAAATTCCATCTCGCACCGCCAGATGTTTTGGGGTTGGCAGTAATCACTTGAACGCCGTCGTTAGCAAGATCCGACCATTGACTAATTTTTATACTGTCATCGCGAGTGACGAGCGCAGCAACTGATTTATGCAATATAGATTCATTGGGCAATTCTTGTTCCCAACCCGCTTTAATCAGTCCTGCTGTTTCTATTTTTTTGGTATCGAGAGCTAAAGCAAGGGCAACTATATCGGCTTCTAACCCATCAATAACGGCACGAGTTTGCGAACCCGATCCCCCGTAGCTTTGGTCAAAGGTAACAGTTTGCCCCGTTTTTTCCTGCCATTGCTTAGTAAATAACGGAATGATTTTTTCGTAGGCACTCTGAGTCACGGCGTAGGAAACCAGTGTTAGCTTAGCTGGTTCGCTGGCAGTTGCAGTTTGATTATTCGTTTGACCGGTGTTGGCATCTGGACTGCTGCCAGAACAAGACGCGATCGCCCAACTCAGAACGATCCCTACTAACATCAAACCAACAAAACGCAGCACTCGACGTAACATCTGTTACACCTCTAAACCAATTATTTTTACTTCAAAATTTAACTTTACATGATTTGCCTATGTTTTTCAATACATCTGCATTTAAATTCAAGTCTAAATCTAGACAATCCAGTTCTGTGTCATGCTTGAAATAGAGCTAAAGTCTAAACCTGAAACATGGCAAAGAACGCCAAACAACAAAAAGACAACCTATTAAAACTATTAGTTCGGGATACCTATTTATTTAAAGGACTAGACGAAACTTGGTTAGCTGAGTGTTTATCGCCTAATCGCCTCAAAGTAGAAAAGCTTTTTTCCAATCGTCCCGTCTACACGGCTTTTCTTCCCGATCGCTCGCTGGATGTACTATACGTTATTCTGGATGAGGGTTTGGTGATTACCCGCAGTACTCCCCTCGATCGCATCATTGCCATTAACTATCCAGGCAGTTGTTTTGGGATGAGAAGTTTGCCATTTAGCTATGGATTGGCAACGACAGCCTTTCCTTGTCTGGTAGAGGCGTATAAAACTACCCACGCGATCGAAATTCCGTTAGAAGCGGTACAGAAAATTTATGAAGATAGCGAAACGTTTCGCGATCGCTACAAAATGTTATTTGAATTAGGAGAAAAGTTTCAATATCATTTACTCAATTGCGGTACTTATCCACCGCAAGCTGTAGCGTCGTTATTGCGAGCATTAATTTATCAAGAACGCGAGTTAGGAAATCAACCCGATACTCATGGTATTTATACCTTCGATCTTCCCGTAGATGTTATTGCTCGCGCCTGTCAACTCAACCAACGCACTGTCGAACAGGTTCTTAAAGGAATGCAGCAAGTCAGCTTACTCGGAACTACCAAAGGAGAGGAAGCATCGGGAGATATAATCAAAGTTATCTCGCCAGAAGGTTTAAAAGAAGTTTACAGCGCCACTAGAGAAAAAGTCTCTTGGTGGCCGCTGAGGTAGGAAATTCGAAAGTCGTACAGACGCGATATATCGCGTCTGTACAGTCGAAAGTATTAGGACTTGGGAGACTTTTTGAGACAAGGGGGTGTTTAGGGGCGCAAGGCTTGCGCCCTGGAAAGATGGGAGAGACGAGGAAGACTAATTCATTTATCCGTTTCCTCCCTTACTCCTAATGTTTCTCAAATACTGAACTTCTGTAAAGACGAGGCATGGGGGCTGTAAAGACGCGATATATCGCGTCTCTATTTCCGCCCATTGAATGCCGTCGCGAAATGAAAGCGTCTCTACTCCTCTCCTCCCGTACAGACATTCCGCCGGAACGTCTCTACCACTGATTACTGATTATATGCGAACGCCTGCGACGCTGACGGTTGCTAAGGCTTCTACTAAACTTCTGACGGTAGCAACCATTGCTACTTCGTCGTTGAGTTTGTTGATTGCAGAACCGACACCAATGCCAGATGCACCAGATGCGATCGCCATAGGAGCGGTTACGCTAGATAAACCAGACGCACACAGGACGGGGACGGATACCGCGCGAGAGATACTGTGAGCCGCTGCTAGGGTCGGAGCCGCTTTTTCAATCGCGCCTAAAATTCCTGGGTGGGTAGGATTGCTGCTAGTACCGCCTTCAGTTTGAATGATATCTGCTCCTGCTTCCACTAGTGCCTGGGCGAGTTGCACTTGTTCGTCCAAAGGAAGAATGTGAGGGACGGTGACAGAAAGAGTTGCATTTGTCAAGAGAGATCGCGTCTTTTGGGTAAGTGCCAGCACTTCTGGCGCTTCAAAACGTCGCCCTTGGGCATAAAAGCTGTCAAAATTCCCGATTTCGACGAGATCTGCACCTGCTTCGATCGCGCTGACCAATAATTCTGGTTCTACTGCGGAGACACAAATCGGCAAATTGACGATTTGGCGGACATGACGAATTAAATTGGCATCGGCAGCAATATCAACAAACGTAGCGCCGCCTGCTTCGGCTGCTTTAACAACGGCTGTTACTCGTTCGGTATCGAAATTATTTAAGCCGCTAATTACTTTGAGAGCTTGTTTTTGGGCAAATGCTTTCTGTAATTGAGAATGTATCATAGTTTTTCAATTCAATCCTGACTAAGCTATTTTTACATTTTCTGGAGCAAAGCGCGATCGCATAGCGTGGGCTTTGCCCATTCGGCTTTGCCGCTGTCCTGCATGGCTATCGTGCTAGTACTCCCGTGCGAAAATTAGAAGTGTTTTTACTCTTGGCTTTTAACCTATGAGAAAACGCTTGCTTATTTTTACCAGCTTTGTCTAGTTGCAGTTGTTCTTTATTAGACTTATTTTTGCTTTTGCTGTTTTATGGTTTGTAACTTCTGTAAAAGGACTTCAATTTCGGCTTGTAGATGAAGGTATTTAACTTGCGCTTCTGCTTGATAAGCTTTCATCAATTTCATCAGAGTCGCATCGTTACTGTCAACAGCGGAATTTTTTCGACTAGATACTGAATCGTTGAATTCTTTAGCGCCTTGTCGGTCGTAGACTAATTGAGAGGTCATTTATCGTTAAATAGTTATTTGTACTTACTAAACTTAAACTTCTGATTGTAAGTTAAAAATAACATTAAATGTTATCTCATTGGTCTATCTTGACTCATTAGTCATATCAGATTTCCTTAAGGGACTACTGTCTTTCGTCAACAAATGCTAAACGATTCAAAAACGCTCGTCAGCTTTAAAAGAGGCTGACCGAGCAAACATTGGCTATGATAAGAGAACAAGTCAGGTTTTTGATGTCCGAGTGAAGCGAGTGCTGGAGCCGCAGGAAAAGGCCAGAGGCGATCGAAAACAATCTCTTTACCCAATAGTCTAAATTGCAACAAATAGACAGATGGCGTAGCCGATAGAGATTTTAGCAACTGGTCGGCTAAATAATATAAAGACTGACGCGACTCATCGCTCAAATCGATGGGTTGTTCGTAGCAATTGGGAATAGCACCTTCCCCAATAACTTCTCCGTAAAAAGAACCTTTTGTCGTCACCACCACTGGCAACCAAAGATTTCCCAAGCAAGAGTCTTTGATGCTGGTTTTATAGCCTAATTTGCGTTCTACCCATTGTCGCCTACCCTCAACATCTTTACAAGCTTTGTAGATATCGCGCGAGGAAAATCTAAACCAATCTGGTAATTGAATCGTCAAAGGACAATAGATTAGGTTGCTATGTGGCGCTTGCAACCCTATTGATACTCTTCTATTGTGTCAAACCTTTTTCAACATCGAGCGCAGATTCTTTACCTTATTCTTGAATGCGCGATCGCCATTTATTTCGTAGAAAGCTTACCAAATTTTTGAATGGGTAGCTACTTGTGTCAGGCGATTTGTCAAAATCCGAGTTGGGAGTAACGCTTATCGTAACTGGTTTTTCTCGGTCTGCCATTGGCTTTGTCGCTGTCTGTTGGGCAATCGCAACAGCACGAGTCGAGGGTTCTGGTTGTAGAAATTGTGCGGGCATACCGTTGGTGGGCAAATCTTGAAATACTTCTTCTACTACTCCAATAGCAATTAAGCGAAATGCTGCTTTTTGGATGCTATCCAACGGGCGCTTGAGTTTAAAAGCTATCTCTTCTAAAGAGGTTATCTCATCAGCTAGCTGCCAAATCTCTAGCTCTTGAGTGTCGAGTCTAAACGGAATCTGACGTACTATCGGACGCAGGGCAGAACTGTAGTCGGGAAGCTTATCGAAAAAGTTATTCCAGTTTCTTAGCAGGCGCAAAGCAAACAGCGCGACTTCTGTAGCTTTCATGCTGTTGCCTGTCATCTCAAGCCAAGGAGTTGCCGGATTGTTGGCAGTTTTGCCAGATGAGAGAACTTCAAACATAAACCAACCAGAGGTGACTTCAAACAGTGCATAAACTTGATGTAAATTCATCTGGAAGAGTAATTGCACTTGTTCTGCTTTTAGAACGCCCATTGTTTTCAAATATAAACCAAAGGGATATTCTGCCGGACAGAGGTCTGCTAATTTCTCAATGACGCGCCTGCTCAGCCAACCGCGATTTTCAATCAAATTTATTAATTGTTGCCTGTTAGCGTCATCGGTAATTGCTACCAGGCGACCCTTCTCAAACCAGATGTAGCAAAGCGCGATCGCCCTCCGAGCAGCGGCAGAGCCGATTGCACGAGGTGCATTCTCATCTACTAGGGGTTGTACCGTGAGCCTTCCGGTTTTTGCACTCAAGTCAATCAGTCGAAACAACTCCGGTAGAGAGAAAGTCTCTAAAGAGCCGCTCATTCCCATTTCAACTAGATATCTCCCAATATTTAATTTAAGTTTTGCCAGAACAAAGAGCTACTAGCTCTGGTTAGCGAGCCAACCTAACGAGCAATAGATCGACAACTTATCGGTTGCTGCTTTTAAATATTCTGTAAACTAACATTTAGTTTCTACTTCAGTGCATAGATTTGGTTATATCTATTATGTAATTCTTTTTTATCATAAAAAAATAACAAATGGTGGAATAGTTTAATTTTCAATAAAAAAAACATTTATATCGACATTAAAAATTAAACTTGGCAAAGCGTTAAAGCTAAAAAATAGTGAATTTATTTTTATAAATTTTGATTATTTAATCGTTCGATTTATGAGATTGAAAGTTTAGGATTAAGTAGCCAGTAACAATAAAGTTAAAATCATTCTCTGGGCAGGCTATGCTATTAAAACCAATCAATAAGGGTTATGATAGAAAGGTAAAATTTCACATCTTTACAAGCATAGCTTACGAGATTTTTTTTATCATTTTGTATAAATTAATTTGTTAAAAACTAGTAAAAATATTTATCGTTTTTTGATTGTTTTTTGAAAATTTTAAACTCTCGAAAAGTATTGCGTGCTACTCAATTTAATTTTAAATAAAAAATAAAGATTATTTGTTAGCGCGATCGCACTTAAAAACAATCGGAGAGCAATTAATTCATTACAGTTAAAATAAACTTTTTATAAAGTTATCAAAAGCAGAACGCGAAAGAATTAAGTCATTCGATCGCGTTTTTAACTTATCTATCTAACTTTAATTTTATGGCATAAAAATTAAGAATTTCTTTAAATTTTACGCCCGCACGCTGGTTATTTCGCTACATTCATAGGCTGTCGATACCATTGCTGCCATTAACTGTTCTGGCAAAACGGGGAAAGGTAAGCGATGAATGTCAGAATTTGGACGACAAGAGACTTCTGCGGCATGGCGCAACTCGGCTAACGTAACATTCTTGAGTCCTAAATCTTCTAACGTTTTGGGCAAACCAATTTCGTCATAAAATTTTAACAGTTGCTGTCGCGTGGAAATGGCGAGTTGATTGCCCTGAACCATCTCTTCTAGTCGCAGTTGTACCAAAATTCCATAAGCTACTTTTTCTCCGTGTAGGGCATCGTGGGCGGCTAGAATATGAGTCAAGCCATTGTGAACGGCATGGGCAGCAACGGTACGGCAATTAGCACCGCCTAGTCCGCCGATGACTCCAGCAAGTAGGACGGTAGCATCTACAACTTCTCGCCATGCTTCGCCGCCAGGGGTTTGTAGGGCAGTAGCTGATTTTTGAAAGAGAATATCGCGTAAAACTCGTGCTTGTTGAACCGCAGCAATGGTAAGCGTAGCAGTAGAAGCGCCGCTACTAACCGAGGCTTCATACCATTTTGCGATCGCATCTCCAATTCCTGCCACTAGCGTTCGTGGCGGAGCAGTTTTTATCAATTCGTAGTCGAGAATGAGTAAGTCTGGACAGCGATTTAAACCGACATCGTACTGAAATGCACCTTCATTAGAATAAATATTAGAAAGCGCAGTCCAAGCCGCACAAGTCGCCCCAGAGGTAGGAATGGTTGCGATAGGTAACTGACACTGGTGTGCCAGCAATTTAGCGGTATCTAAGGCTTTTCCGCCACCGACACCGATAATGAAATCGGCTTGATGGTTTTTGACGGCTTCTCTAAGAGAGGCGAGAGTCGTTTCCGAACAGTCTGGGCTATAACTTGCCTGGGCTGCACTTAATTTTTGTTGCTTGAAAATTGGTTGTAGATAGGTTTGCGTGGCAGCTAGGGTTCGTCCACCGACTACCAAAGGACGTTTTCCCAAACGCGCGATTGCATCTGTGGCATCGCTAAGAACATTTTCGCCCCGCAATACTTGAGAGGGGGCGACTAGCAGGGGAATCAGTTGAGTAGTTGTAGCGCGATTAGACAATTTGATAACGTTGTTTTTCACGATTGGGGCATTTTATCTATTTTATCCTGCGGAAATCCTCAATTAGGGATTTTTCACGATTTTTTTGATTTCTCGGTATAAGTTTCTAATTTGGCGAAACTTTCGGGAAAAATTTCGATTTGCATTTGTCCGTTATCTCGATTGGAAAGCGTTCGCTTAACTTGACCTAGATAAACTGGTAATGAAACCCCTGATTCTGGATGTAGTAAGACGCGCGCCCGAATCGTTAAATTATTATCGCTGCCAATGCCATTTCTACCGTAAGAATACAAATCGCTTGCTGCTTGACGCAGCGTTGCATCTAGTTCCGATTTGGTAATCGATTGCGGTACGGTTATGACAGCTTGCGTTGCTCCATTATCGTATACCAGCGAAAAGCGAACTGCCCCAGGGATTACGGTACGGGTAAATAATCCCAGTCCCAGAGCAAATAATCCTGCTGTGAGAACTCCCATAAAACCCGTTACGCCGACTAAACGAAAACGAATTCCCCATTGAAAGATAAATGCCAAAATTGCTAGCAAAAGACAAACAACGGTCAAAATTCCCGACCATTGAGCGTAAGTAGAAAAATTAAGCGAGGCTGTATCCATTGTTCGATCGTCTCAAGAATCTCCTTGAAAATCATATCGCGATCGGGGAAAGTCGAAAGTCGAAACTCGAAAGTACGGAACAAGAAAGGACATTTTTATGTATAGCGATTGACTTCTTCTTGTAACCAAGTATCTACAGGTTGTCCATCTTTACGGCGCAATTCGATCGCGATTCCCGTCCTTAAATTCGATCCTGGTGGCGCGGGTTGTGGATGAAAAAGAATTTCATAGGCGTTGGGGTCTTGATTGCGTTCTTTTAGCCAATCCTGGACTTTAATCGTACAAAAAAACGATTGTCCTTGCTCGAACATACGACCGATTTCCATACGCAGGCAGTAAGGATTGAGGCGAGACATAGTTTTACTAACTTAAACAACGTAATTCTATGCTAACTCTGTTGAGGGCGATTACCCTCCGGGCACGGCAAAGCCCACGCTACGCGATCGCAATTATCTCGAATGGCGAGTTGGCAAAAACGATGGTAAGTCCACTAGGTTTTGAGAGCGACCGAGATGAGCGGGTGCGATAATGGGAGCGGGCCAATTCGAGCGAGACTGAGCGACTAGTTGAGAATTAGAAGCAATTTTTTCGACTTCCGGTTCGGTTATTTCCATAATTTGAGAAGCTTCTACTTCCATAGCAAATTGTTCCATTCCTTCTTGAAACTCGACATCAACTGCATTTGAGTCGATCTGTTCTAGGGAAGGGAGATGTCGATTGTTTTCCCAAAACTCTATGTAAGATTCTCCAGAGGAAGTATTTAGGGGAATAGATGAGTTGTTTGGGATAATGCGATCGCCCCCCATCTCTAAATATTCTTCTAAAGCAGCTTTGTATTCTAAAGTGTAGCGCTGTTGGCGATGCAGCCTCGACCATAATTCTCCCAAGCTTTTTTCCATGGTTAAGAGTTTTTGAGCTTTATCGTTACAGTCTTCTTGCACAAAAGCATACTCTCTTTCTAACTGAGCGACTTGTTGTTGACTGATTTCTAAATCTTTTGAGAGATTGGCGACAACCGATTGTTGCTGTTGAAACTCTTGTTGATAAGCTTTTAGTTGTTTGGCGAGATGGGTTATTTGTTCTCGATCGCTTTTAAGTTCTTCTACTTTTTTAGAGAGCGCTATTTCACTGATTTGCGACCGCTCGGTTTGCTCTTTTAGTTGTCCCTGCGAATCCAATAAAGCTTGTTCGAGTCGAACAATTGTCGCATTCAATTCTTGATTTTGTTCTTCGAGTTGATGAGCTATTTCAAACCAGTTAGTGTCGTTGTTCGATGATGTTTGGAATGAATCGCGATCGATCTCGAACAAAGAGGTTTCGAGATCGACAATTTCTGCTTCAGTCTCTAGCAACGATCGATCCGATACTTCTTCAAATGAATCGATCGTTTCCATTAAAGAGAAAAGTTGCTCTTCTAATGTTGGCTGATTTTCTGATGGTTCATTTTCTTGTCTGTTACCGTCAGTCGCCTCGGTAAGGTCTATTAGAGAACGCAATTGTTCTTCTAGCATTTCATTATTTAAAGAAGCATCCCAGTTTTCAGACCAGTCGCTACGATCGGAAGAAAAATCGGGTTGTGATGAAGAATTATTGAAGTTGTTAGGGTCATTCATAACAGGTCAACGCGATCGCTCTCAAAGTCTTTAACAGTTATCGTAGGGACGCATGGCGTGCGCCCTCCCAATTATCAGTTTTGTAGCTTGGGTTGAAGTTCCTCATCAATTGATGGATTGATGGAAGGTTGGCTCTACTTCCAACGCCTGACGATTACTAACTGCTTAGTGTGCATCGATTTCGCATCTAATGGAAACTCTCAAGGGATGATATTACACAAACTAAAACGACTTGAGGATTTTTTGTGTTGTTCCCCGATAGAAGAGATTCTTAGTTTAGGTCGCACGCCATGCGCCCTTACAATTGAGGGCGCACGCCATGCGCCCCTACTGGTTACTGGTCGCTGATAACTGATTATGTGCCCTCACAAACAAACCTTTTCCAAAACTTCCTGATGGATGAGAGCGCGATCTATCAAAGACTGAATGCGATCGCGCGATAGCGGTTCGCCGTTAACATAATGTTCTAACCAAGCAGTACTGATAACATTTGGATCGTCGGGAATTGTTTCGAGTTCCCATCCAGGTATCTCAATTTCTTCCATCAAGCGACTGACTTTAGGATCGTAGCTGAGCGCAAAGCATCGACATTCTTCAGCAGCAGCCATAATTAAGCTGTGCAAGCGCATCCCAATTGTCATTTCTACTCCTCGAAACAATCCTTTTAATTCTCTAGGATCGTCTAAGCTAATGATGTGAGTGTTTCCTTTGAGTTGTTCGGCAATCGATCGCGCGATCGCCAAATCCTGAGAAGCTTGAAAAGGAACTAATAAAATGCAAATTTTAGTTGCTTTTTGAAAGTCGATTAAAGCTTGAGTGAGAGTAGCTAAGCGTTTGGGGGTTAACTGCGCGTGAGAGCGTAAATTTACTGCAACTCTGGGGGCGGGTAAATCCCACAATCCTTTGACGGGTTTAGAATCGAGCGCCCAAACTGGATCGGGTGCGATCGTTACAGGCAGATTCCAATCTGCTACCAACATCGCCGAGGCGCGATCTCTAACGCCGATCGCGACGCATTTTTGTAAGACCTTTTTTGTCATCTCTTGCGTTACACGACGCTTGAGCGGCCCGATACCCTGCGCCCAGGCGATCGTTTTCAAGCCCTGCTGCTGTGCCAGTGCCATTAATCCTGCATAATAAAAGGGACTGGCGAAACTGGTTGCATCTTGCATCAAACTTCCCCCACCCCAGATAAAAAATTGGGATGTTTTCATCGCTTGTAGAATGGGAAAAGCCGAACTGCGATCGCAACTTTCTACACCATAACGCTTGCTAGTTTCGTCGGGATTGGCAGAAAGTACAACAGGAGTAACTTTTTTGGGCAACATTTGCAGCAGAGATACTAACAACGCCTCATCGCCTGCATTTCCTTTCCCATAATAGCCACAAATAATTACCCGCATTTTTCTGTATCCTTGCTCTCCATCCACTAAATTATGAATTATGCAGGATAAATTGTGAATTTGGAAGCGATGTATAAGTTTAATAATAACCTGAGTTCGGATTAAGCAGAGGGGGGTAAAAGCCAGTCTAGACGAATGCTATGCTTCTTGGGTTGGTGACAAGCTTGCAATTAATCCGCACAGAAGGTTAACGCAAAAATTCACGGGAGAACAATGTCGTGACTCCTGACAAAGGACAAACAACAACTACTTACTGTTCGCAGATCAAGCTGACACAATCGTCGAGCGCATTTTCAAAACTTCTCCTCCCGATAAATCCTCTGAGCAAACCTTTTGCTATAGAAAATAACGATTTTTTGCTAATAGAAGTTGCTAAAACGAGTTTGAGAAAGGATTTAGATCTTAAAGCTTCTATCTATGCTGTTGCTGAAATACAGGAATATTAGGTTTTAGATATATCTGCAAAGGTTGCGATCGCGATTCAACCAATTTGATCATTTTTGTAGAAATCTGATTTGACAGTAAGAGGTAAGCTGTTGGTCAAGCTTGAAAGCGATTTGCTTTCTCAACACTCGATTTTTCAGTAAAAATACTGAGGACAATGTTTTTAAGTAACTTCTAAACTAATAATTGACAATCTATATTGCATCGTTAGGTTAAAGTCTATGTCCTTAGTTACAATTACTAGAACTGGTGAAATTTACATGATTGTAAAATCAGTTATCGATGCTAAAGCTGCCATTAAAGAACTTAAACTGAAAAAGAGAGAATATGCTTTGGTCAAGAAAGAAATAACCCAACAACAAAAGTTAATTCGTGCTGAATATACAGATCAAGTACGTCGTCAGGGTTCTAAAATGCGTGGCGGTGGTCAGCTTGGCAGCCTTGTGAGGTCGATACAAACATATAATCGTAATTCTAATAGAAGAGAATTAGCCGATCAATTAGCTCCACTTGAACAGCAAAAAAATGTTGTTGAAACAGTTATTCATGCTATCGAACAGGAAATTTTACATCTTGAAAGATATATCCTTGAACATTCATAACTAAAAGATATTAAACATGAATTTATATAGTAAATAAAAAAGTCAGGCTAAATTCTGTTTCGGTGAGACTTGCAGCATTAGCAAGGCTAGAAGTTCCGAAAACGATCGATAAAGTTCCTAGTGCAACTAATGGCAATTTATTCATGATAAGTAAAAACCTCAAAATGATGGTTGTTTAACCGGATCTGATATGACTGGGCGATCGGAATCTATATGAATCTAAATCCCAATCGCCAGTCACTAATCTCTAATCGCCAAGATAATTAACCCTTTCCATTTCCATGTCCGTTACCAGAATGCGCCAAGACAGTTTCTTTGACTTTATCGGGAACTTCTTGTAAATGGTCGTATTGCCATTTGAAAGTGCCAACGCCCATAGTGAGCGATCGCAATTCAACGATAAAGTTGTGCATTTCTGCTTGAGGTAAATAGGCGGTTACGCAATCCCAACCTTTCCAATCCGACATCCCTTCGTAACCGAGAATTTGTCCTCGCCGTCCGCTAACCAACTGTAAGGCTTTGGAAGTAAATTCGGAAGGAATGGCTACATTAACCGTCAAAATGGGTTCTAGAAGCACTGGATTGCACTTGGGCATCCCTTCTGTCATCGCGAGGCGAGCCGCTTGTTTAAACGCTTGTTCGGAACTGTCTACGGTGTGATACGACCCATCGGTGAGGGTAACGTCAACATCCACTACGGGGAACCCTAACGGGCCGTGTGCTAGATACTCCCGTACGCCCGTTTCTACGCCAGGTATGTACTGTTTGGGAACTACGCCGCCCACGATGGTTTCGTGGAACTGGAAGCCCGTTCCGCGAGGTAAAGGTTTGATATCGAGGTGAACGTCTCCAAACGCCCCATGACCGCCAGTTTGGTGCTTGTAGCGACCGTGGGATTTATTTGCCTGACGAATGGTTTCTTTGTAAGGAACTTGGG
This sequence comes from Hydrococcus sp. Prado102, assembly GCA_025454425.1. Classification (GTDB taxonomy): domain Bacteria; phylum Cyanobacteriota; class Cyanobacteriia; order Cyanobacteriales; family Microcystaceae; genus Hydrococcus. The sequence goes on from JALOOL010000076.1 coordinate 15,390, forward strand.
GTAAATGAGTCGTCATGGGCAAGTTATACTTGCGACGCAACCGATCTAGGGCAACTTGGAGATGAATTTCTCCCTGTCCCCAAAGAATGACTTCTTTAGTATCTCCGTGTTGCTCCCAGTGCAGTGAGGGATCTTCTTCGATCAGTTTGCTCATTGCTGCGCTGAGTTTTACCTCATCTTTGCGGTTTTCTGGGGTAATTGCTAAGGCGTATACGGGTTCTAGCTTATCTGCTTTGGGCAATTGGGCAGTTTTTTGATTCGAGTTAGCAGTTAGAATCTCGCCTGTTTTAATGCCTTCAAGACGACCGAGCGCGACAATTTCCCCAGCAGATGCAGTGTTAGTGGGTTGCTGTTGCTGTCCCATCATCCGATAAATGCCACCCGCACGAACGCCGTTGAGTGCCATTCCATCAGTAATTTCACCTTGCCATACTCTGACTAATGAAAGTCGTCCGCCTTGGGAGGTGAAATAGGTTTTGAGAACTTGGGCGATCGCACCTTGTTCGTTGGATAATCCTCGACGTTGTGCGGTCACGGTTGGGGCGGGTGCTTCTTCAATCAAAGCCTCCAATAAAGGACGCACGCCATAATCTTGTTCGGCGATTCCTAAAAATACGGGGACGATTTGGTCTGCACCTAACTCTAGCTTCAAGTCTTGAAGAATTTCTTCTTTGGGGGGTTCGATATCTTCGAGGAGTTCTTCTAATAAGTGGTCGTCAAATTCCGATAAGGTTTCGAGCATTTCATTACGGGCTGCCTTTTCCTCGTCTTTGAGGCGATCGGGAAGAGGAACCGGATCGGCAGGACTGCCTTTATGGTAATGATAAGCTTGTTCGGTTACGAGGTCTATATAACCTACTAGTTCCTCTCCTTGATGGATGGGATATTGTTGCGGGACTAACGGGCGGCTAGACACTTGTTTGAGCGCGTGGAGAACGTCCATAAAGCCGTTCTTCGACCGATCCATTTTGTTGATGAAGACCAGGTGTGGTATTTCCCAGTCGTCTAGGAATTTAAATAAGGGTGCTAGGGTTAAAACGCGATCGATAACGGGTTCGCAAACGACAATTGCTGCACCTGCACCTACTAAAGCATTATAGGTTTCTTGAGCAAATTCAATCGAACCCGGACAATCGAGAAAGGTAAAGTTGATGTCTTTGTAGTTAGCCGTAGCAGCAGTGACTTCCACGCTCATCTGGCGTTCTTTTGCTTCGGTCGAACTATCGCCTACTGTATTGCCATCTTTGATGCTACCCTTACGAGTAATTGCACCCGCGATCGATAATAAACTTTCGAGTAAAGTTGTCTTCCCACTTGAGTAGGGCCCAACTATCGCCACATTACGGGTATTTTCGAGGACTTTTTGGTTCATACTAATTCACCCCCAATGAGTAAAACTCTATTGACTTGAGCTACATAATTTCTTTAGGATTTATCCCCTGCCATGAGAGTATTCACCCTAACAAATGATGCTCAAAATATTTGTTATGATTTGTGAGCGTAGCGCATTTTCAGGGTAAATATGCAAAAGTTGCAATGTCTTTTAAAGCAAATTCGATACATTATTAAATAAGTTAAATAAACGTTAACTATCCCTTAAAAAAATTAAGACGAGTAAAGTAAAAAGAAAAAAATAACAGCGTCTTAACAAAAATTCATACAAAAACTAAAGCAAGGTTCCTATTGAGTGGTTGGAACATTGACATTATTACAACAAATTTCCAACTAATACATAAGGTGCCCAAGAGTCAGAGCAAGATTGCTCAACACCATTGCTCGTGTCAGTTGGTTGTTATGGGTGCGATCGCGCTATTGACACCGCTAAAGCCAGACATAGCATTGGCAAGCAATATGAGGCATTCGAGAAACCTTTAGTCAGCCAAACGACTGATACTGAAAAATGCTATCTACGTAGTGTGAGTAATTCTTGTCGCAATCGTGCAACAATTGTATCGGGTTCAATTTGCGAGAGAATTTCTTGAATGACTAAACTAGGGCCCAATTGTCCCCAACTGCATCCTTTTTCTAAATATTCCTGTGCTGCTTTCCCTACAGTATAAGCCCCGTAACCAGCCATACCGCCTTGAGTTAGCGCCGCACTAGCATAAGTCGTCCAAGCAACCGGACTCTCAAAAAAACTGGTTGCAGCAGCGGTGCTTTTTCCCAATCCCCAAATAAAACTCCCTGCAATTTCGCCGATTAATAATCCGCCAGAACTGCCGAGAATCGTTCGCCACAGCTTACCCGCTTCGTAACTAGTAATAGGCAATCCATACAACCTTGCCAAGGCGCGAATTAAAGCTAAATCTACTACCATTCCAGCCACTAAATCTAAAATAGCAACGGGATTGAGTGCAACAGCTAAGGCTTTGTATCGAGCATATTTCCAGATAATCGCTTCGGCTTCGGATTGACGGATTTCAAGGGTTTTTTTGGCGATATTCGCTTCCGCTTCTTTTGCCTGAAACAGTGCGTTAACAGCGAGAAGCGATCGCCCTTCTCGATTTAAAATTTTAAGGATATTTTCTTTGAGTTCGTCGATTTGGGGAGGTGGCGCTTCCCAAGCTTCTGTAACTCTCCCATCGGGCCATTCTAAGCGTACTGGAACGGGTTGCGGTTCTGCGGCTACCATAACGATCTCATCGGGAGATAAAACCTGTTCGTTTTTATCCGTTCCCGTTCCCAACAGTTGCAGTTGCTTGTAAATTGTCTCTCGGTCTGTTTCTGGATAGAGATCGATTTTATTAAAAACCAAAATTAATGGTTTCTGACTTTGCCTGAGTTCGCATAACGCTTGATATTCGGTACGAGTGATATCGCCTGCTACGATAAATAGGATAAGGTCGGCTTGATAGGCTACTTCTCGCGCCATCGCCGCCCTAGCTTCTCCTTCAATTTCATCCAATCCAGGCGTATCGATTAATTCTACTTGTACTTTACCGCTAGTAGGAGTCCAACGAACCGATCGCGGCCATTGAGTCACGCCGTGCAAGGGACCTGTTTGTAGAACCTTCTCTCCGAGTAAGGCATTGACAACCGAAGATTTTCCGCGACTGACTAATCCAAAGGCAGCAATTCTGATGACTTTTTGTTCGAGTTTGTCTAAAGCGGATTTTAATGCCTGTAAATCTTTACGGACGGCGGCTTGCAGTTCTAGATTGGGGGGATAGTTCCAATGGCGACGAAAGCTAGAATACCAGGATAAGGCTTGTTGCAAGCTAGCACGAGCTTGGTTATAGTGGGTTTCTTGTTGAGATGAGGCTTGTGTCACAGTTCGTTATGAGTCGGCTATTATTCCTATTGTATTGACTCAATATTCGCGATCGCGGTCTTGTTAAAATCCTATCCTGATTCAGCAACGCCAGTTACGGAATCTCCAATCTAGACCCCGATATTTTCCGCCGACTTGACCAGTTGTTGTTTCTACAACGACAGGGTTATATTCGTAGCTTACTCCACGATAGGTAAGTTTCATCGTTTTCGCTCCTCTTGTAGTGATTCGAGGCGCGTTCCTTCGGGATATTTCCCTACTTCCGTCTTTCTAGCTACAATTTAGAAAAATTAACGATTTATTTTTCTGTATTAATTGTTACAGTTTTAAATTTAATTGTCAAGGTAAATGCAAATTTTATTAAAGAAACAAATGTTATGCTAGAAACACTATGAGCGATAAAGACGACAAAATTAAGATTGTCAGCGATAACCGTCAAGCTCGTCATCTTTACGAGATTTTAGAGACTTATGAGGCGGGTATTCAGCTAGTGGGTACTGAGGTTAAAGCGATCCGTGCTGGAAGGGTTAACCTGCGAGATGGTTTTGCTTTGATTCGCAATGGAGAAGCATTACTGCTCAACGTTCATATTTCTCCTTACGAAGCTAGCGGACAGTATTTTAACCACGACCCTCGTCGCACTCGCAAGTTGTTGTTGAATCGCAAAGAAATTAATAAGTTAATCGGACAAGTAGAGCAGAAAGGATTGACGTTAGTTCCTTTAAAAATGTATTTCAAAGGTAGCTGGGTCAAAATTAGTATAGGACTTGGACGAGGTAAAAAGTTACACGATAAGCGTGAAACCCTCAAACGCCGTCAAGACGAGCGAGACATGGCACGAATGCTAAAACGATGACGAGAAATTATTTAAAAAGCTAGTTTACAATAAGTTAGATCGTGCTATTCTAGATAAGGTAAAATTTTTAAAGCTTCCTTGCGGGCGTAGTTTAGTGGTAAAACCTTAGCCTTCCAAGCTAATGATGCGAGTTCGATTCTCGCCGCCCGCTTACTCCAAAACCTCGATAAATCAACGATTTCAAGATATTTAAGGCTCTTCCACAAGACAATCTCAACCTCAAATAACTACTAAAAATCTGGCGTTGGTGAATGCGTAATGCTTCAAACAAAAGCGGGTATGGTTTTGAATTTTAAATAAAATAGCAGTAGGCGAATAGAATACTTAAGCATAGCTAA
>JALOOL010000077.1 GCA_025454425.1 Hydrococcus sp. Prado102
GATGAGAGTTAGTCTCAATAAGCTGCCATTTTATCAAAAAGGTCTAAGGGCTATGAATATTATACAGCAAGCTTTCTAGCTACCTTGTCACCCCGTCAGAGCAGGATGGGTAATTAATGTTAGGAATTCGCGATCGCTTTATTTATTCAGAATCTGAAATAATTACTGGCGTTCCAATTTTTACGATTCCTTCTTCAACAAGCTTTTTAAGAACCTGTTGCGGTACATGAATACATCCACCCGAATTAGCCGCACCAATATCTGTCTTTTCCTCCGGCGTGCCGTGAAGCGCGATCGAAAACCAGTAGGGAGTGTTTTCTCCACCTTGCCAAGAAGCATAACGCATTTTAGGGCCTGTTACGACCGAGTTCGTTGAGGTGGCATTTAGTCCAATATAAGCAATTCCATAACTTCGATCTGGTGTTCTATTTCCATCAAAGTCAAGCGAATTCATATTGTGAAATAGTTCTTTGAGTCCTTGTGGTTTGGCAAATAATTCGCGAAACTCTGAATTAAGATAGCGATCGTGTAGTTGAGGACTCACTCGATTGAAGCTTTCTTGTTGGTAAAGAATTAGATCGACAACGAATTCGCCAGTAGGAGTAACATAATCCATCATGTCCCGTTTGGATTTGAGTCCTCCTCGTCCTATCCCGATAGGGGTTTTTATTACTTCAGCGCCATTGGGATCGATGACTTGCATTTGTTGGACAACGCGATCGATTTTAATCGTAAAAGGCGTGTTTTTTTCAAGAGAAGATTTTGAAGGATTAGAGGTTTTCATCGCGGATGGCTTATCTATTTGTATATTTGTTGGATCGCTACAGCCACCTAATCCCATTAATCCAACGAATGCGATCGCAATAATACTAACGAATCCCTTATCGTACATTCTGCCCGTCTCCCCTTACTCCATACTTTCGACTTACGACTTTCGACTTTATCCTAATGTCTTGAGGGCGCAAGCCTTGCGCCCCTACATCTACACTTTACTTATCCCCTTACTCCATACTTTCGACTTACGACTTTATCCTAATGTCTTGAGGGCGCAAGCCTTGCGCCCCTACATTTACACTTTACTTGTCCCCTTATTCCATACTTTCGACTTTCGACTTTCGACTTTCGACTTTTTTTATCGTCCCGATGCTAACTTATCCGCCCAACGAGTCGTTTCTGGCAAACGATACTTGGTCGTACAACGCAAGACATAATCGATCGCAGTAGGCAAACTAATCCGATGTCCGCTAGATATATAAAGAGGGTTAACATTAGTACGCGATCGCACCACTGCCCCAATGACTTCGCCGCGATGGTGCAAAGGTTGCCAACTTCCTTTTTCAGGGGGTAATTCTTCGGATTTCCCGATTAATAACGATTTTGCGGCGCCAATCGTAGGAACGTCAATCGATACTCCCAAATGACAAGCAATACCAAAACGACGAGGATGGGCAATTCCTTGACCGTCGCATAAGATTAGGTCGGGAATAATGGTAAGTTTTTCCAGCGCTTTGAGAATCGCAGGGATTTCTCGAAAAGAGAGAAAACCGGGGACGTAGGGAAAGGTTGTCGGAAGCGTTGCGATCGCGCTTTCAACTAACTGCAATTCGGGAAAACTCAACACGGCGACTGCGGCTTGAGCGATTGCATAATTGTCCTGGAACCCTACGTCTACTCCTGCAACATAACGAATGTCTCCCAACTTATCTTCTTGAATTACTAGATGTCGGAGTTCTTGTTGAACGGCTGTCGCTTCCTCAATCGTTTGCGCCCAAACCAGACTGTCGGGAATTTTCATTGCACCACGGCATAACGAACTAACTGACCCAATTTTTCTCTCAAAGTTTCCAATCCGAAACGTTGCGTTGCAGAAATAAAAACCGCTAAAGGAAATTCTTCTTTGGCTTTTTCTAGCGTTTCGCCGCTAGCGCGATCGATTTTGTTAAACGCAATGAGGATGGGGCCGGGCGTGATTGGCATTTCTTCAAGAATAGTCATAACCGATCGCAATTGAGTATGCCAAGCCGGATGCGATAAATCTACCACATGAAGCAAGGCATCGGCTTCGGTCACTTCTTCGAGAGTTGCCCTGAAAGCATCGACCAAGGAAGGCGGCAGTTCTTGAATGAATCCTACCGTGTCAGTTAGTAGAATAGTTAGCGGTTCTGCGCGATCGGGATCGGGAACGAGTAATTTTCGCGTCGTCGGATCGAGAGTTGCAAAGAGTTGGTCTGCTGCATAAACTTCCGCATTTGTTAAGGCATTGACCAAAGTCGATTTACCCGCATTGGTATAACCGACGATCGCGATGCTAGGAACCTCGTTCTTTTGGCGTTGTTTGCGCAAGCGAGAACGATGCGCTTGCAGTTGGTTGACTTCTTGTTGCAAGCGGGCGATGCGTTGTCCGATGGCGCGGCGTTCGGTTTCCAATTTAGTTTCGCCAGGGCCTCTCGTGCCGATACCGCCCCCCAGACGGGACATTGCTTGTCCTCGACCCGTCAAGCGAGGTCGCATATATTCTAGCTGCGCCAGTTCTACTTGTAACTTACCCGCCCTCGATTGGGCGCGTTGGGCAAAGATATCTAATATTACTTCAGTGCGATCCACGACGCGCACTCCCAATTGAGTTTCCAAGTTGCGAACTTGCGAAGGCGATAAATCGCGATCGAATGCTACTAAATTAGCGCCCAACGTTTGGATTTTGAGGGCAATTTCTTGAACTTTACCCGTTCCGACGACCGTTTGCGAATCGGGACGAGAACGCTTTTGTCGAATCGTATCGAGGACTTCTCCGCCAGCCGTATCGACTAGCCGCCCTAGTTCTGACAAACCCGTCTCAGATTCCTCCTCACTCATATCGTCCGTCCGTAGACCTACGATGATAACGCGATCGCGATCGGCATCGACTTCTTGGGCGATGTATTCCCGTTGAAACTCAGCCTCTAATCCTTCCACCATATCCAGGAAATCCTGGTTGATTAGAACATCTAGAGTCATTGGAGATGAAACCGTCCAATAATATCGATTATCGGGATTGAGTTCGGATTGCGGAAGCAGATGAGCAATGTATACTTCTTTTACATAACCCGTCGCACCGCCGCCGCGCCTCTGAAATCCTTCGCCACTCAAGGTTAACACGACTAACGCATCTAGCCGTTGTAAGACCATCGCCGTGAGACTTGCTTCTTTTGGCGGTTCTGCTTGAAGCTTGGTAGCAATGCAACGAATACCGCTAAGTCTTTCTGCACCATAACGAGGCAATTCAAGGGCGGGTATTTGGGTTTGGCGCGGGGTTCCTACCCCAACGCGAATTACTTGTCCTCTACGATTGATGTAAGCGCAGATGGGTTGGTCGATTTCTGTGCTAATCGCCGCCAGTCGCTGGGCAAACTCTGGCGTAACAAAAAGATCTCCTGGAACTTTTTGATGGTAAAGCCGTTGTAGCTGTTTGATTTGGCTTGGTTTTAGCCCTTGCAGGCTTCCATAGATAGTATCGATAGGCACTCCTTGGCTAATGTTGTAATTTCTATTCTAGAACTTGTAGCATATGTAGTGTGTTTTGCTTAATGTTGGTTAAAAATTGGTTTGTTGGTGCGCGGGTTAAATGCAATGGAAGGTAAAGGGAACTTAACTTAATCGCATACCCAGAGGTTTAATATCTCTAGCCAAACCAATATGCGCCAAGGATAAGGAGCGATCGTTATATTTTATCCCCGCTATAGCCCACTGAAGTTCTAATGTTCCCGCCCAGAAACGCGCCCTGTCAATGATGCTTGGTAATAAAGGATAATCAGTTTCCATACGCCAAACGATACTTTCTCCGTAATTACCAAGTTGTACCGCAAGATCGCAGGCGGGATCGCCTAAACCAGCAGTACCAAAATCAATCAGACCGCTAATACTTTCCGAAACGGGGTTAAATAGAATATGATATACAGCTTTGTCGCCGTCAATCAGTACGGGAGTATAGCCGAGGTCGAGTTGACCCGATACTACAGGCACAAAGAGTTCGTCCACCCAAGTTTGTTGGTGTCGCCAGAGATGGGGAAAGAGGGTTGTTTTAACTTGCTCGTATAACGCTAGCCAATCATAGCGCGATCGCACCGTATCGGAGGCAGATATATTAGCCTTCGCTAACACTTCTACAGGAATGCTATGTAACTGTTGGAAAAAAATGGCAAGTTGGGAGATTATTCGCTCTTGTGCTGTCGTGCTTATTTTCAGCAAAGTATTGCGCGAAAGTGGTTCGCCGTGGATATATCGATAAGTCACAAAACCTTCTTCGAGATGTTCAAAATGGGGTACTGGTAAATCGACGTAACGTTTGACTATTTCTAGCACTTTTGCTTCGCGAATAAGTAATTCTTTTCCCCAGTCTTCTTTAGCAAAACGACAGACAATATCTCGATTAATTATTACAACATCATTGACCAAACCATCTCGATTGAAATCTAAGCGATCGAATGAAATTTTAGGATAAATAGCACGAATCTTTTCCAAATAAAATGAAGGAATAATCATAGCGACTCCTGAAACGACGAAAACAAACAAATAAGGTTACTCGGATATTTAGTCCGATTGAAGCGAATTAACCGATTTATGTGTTTGTTTTACAAACGTATCATTGCGATCGCACTTCCTAAAATATCGCTAGGAATAATTTTAATTATAGTCGTTTATGCGTAAGCGAAGCCCGTCTGAAAGACGTTCGTTATGAGTCGAGGTTGAAAGGTAAGATCTCTAGAGAAAGGCAAATTTGTAGATATTGTAGAAGGAAAGGGGAAAAACAATGACAAACAGTGACTCAAATAGATTCGACAGAATCGAAGCAATATTGGAAACAATTGCTTCTAACGTAGGAGACATATCTTCTAAACTTCAAGAAATTGCTTCGACACAGACAGAATTTAATAACCGCATTAACTCTAATGCAAAGGCGATTCAAGCACTCTCGCAAGAGATAAGAGACGATCGCAGACGAGCTAACGAACAAATTGCTAGGCTATACGAACAAACTGTTCGAGTATCGGCGGCACAGGCTGATTTTTATGAGATGCAAGCTGATTTTTATCGTCGTATCGATGCCGTTGAGGATCGCTATGCAAACATAATGGAAAGAGTTACAACTGTTTTAGAAAGGTTAGAAAATCGTTGAAGACAGGAGTGCAGAAGTTCAGGAGTTCAGTCGTGAATTATTCTCCCTTGTCTACCTTGTCTACCTTGTCTCCCTTGTCTACCTTGTCTCTCCACTTTTCCCTACCTCTGCGCCTCTGCGCCTGGAGCGTGAGATAAAAACCCAAAATATCAAATTTAAACCCAATTCTTCGCCCGTTCGACAGCTTTTTGCCAGATTACATAATTCTCTTGCGCTTGATTAGTTCCTTCTCCAGGTTCAAAAATTATATCTAACTGTCTATTAGCGATTAACTGGTTATAATCGTTCCAAAAACCACAAGCCAACCCCGCACCAAAAGCCGCCCCTTGCGCCGTAGCATCGCGAATAACCGGACGTTCCACCTCAATACCGAGCGAATCGGCTTGAAATTGCATCAAAAAGTCATTATCAGACGCGCCACCATCGACTTTCAATCGAGAAATAGTTGTATTACAATCTCGCTCGATCGCATCTATAACTTCTTTGACCTGATAGGCGATCGCTTCTAAGACAGACCTTACCATATGTTCTCGCTTGACACCGCCTGTAATGCCCAAAAATGCTCCTCTTGCGTTCATATCCCAATGAGGCGCGCCCAACCCGCTAAAGGCAGGAACAAAGTATACGCTGTTGGTATCGCTGACTTGACGGGATAAAGCTTCGGTTTCTGAAGAGGTTTTAATCAGTTGCAAACCATCTCGCAACCATTGAATGCAAGCACCCGTAGTAAAAATGGCTCCTTCTAAGGCGTAATTGGTAGGAATTTCCGATCGCGTCCAAGCAATTGTAGAGAGAAGTTGATGATGCGATCGCGTTATCTGAGTTCCCGTATGCGCGACTAAAAAACATCCCGTCCCATAAGTACATTTTAATAAACCGGGGCGATCGCATCCATGAGCGAATAAAGCGGCTTGTTGGTCGCCAAAAATCGCCGTAATAGGAATTTCTGAGCCAAACAAATCGCGATCGGTTTTGCCAAACAGTCCCATGCTAGGTTGAATTTGGGGCAAAATTTGAGGAGGAATTTCAAATAAATCGAGTAATGTATCGTCCCAAGTTAATGTTTGCAAATTCATCAACATCGTGCGACAAGCATTACTATGGTCGGTGGCGTGGACTTTTCTACCCGTTAAATTCCACAGAATCCAACTATCAATCGTCCCAGCTAAAACATCGTTGAAATTAATATCGAGTTTTTCTTGCTTGATGCGATCGAGTAACCAAGCTAATTTAGTAGCTGAAAAATAAGCATCGATAACTAATCCCGTGCGTTGTTGGATGTCTTGTGTATAACCGCGATCGATTAATTCAAGACATCTCGAAGCAGTACGGCGATCTTGCCACACGATCGCTTTGTGTAACGGTTCTCCTGTAGTTTTATCCCATAACAAACAAGTTTCTCGCTGTACCGTCAACCCAATCGCAGCAATTTCTGAAGGAGAAATTCTCGTCTCTTTGATAACTTGTTCGATAACCTTACAAGTATCTTGCCAGATTTGCATGGGGTCGTGTTCTACCCATCCAGGTTGCGGATAATACTGAGTGAGTTCCTGATAACTTTGACCTGCGATCGCACCTTGTTTGTTGAAGAGAATGGCACGATTTCCTGTCGTACCGAGGTCTAGTGCAAGGATATATTGAGTCATGGGTTTAAAGGTGCGATCGGTTCTTAGAGATATTATCCGATTGTCTCGCTTCTTATTTACTTTCAATTTGTAAATGTTTCGTTCAATTTTTTTGCACCAATACACGAATGCACAAAAAAAGATAAGTACAAATAAAAATCTCGACAAGACTGATAGTTGGCTGTTAGCAATTGGGAACTCTATTACTGTAGCCTGCGATATTTTTACTGTTGCAACAGACAGCTAACCGCTATGTGATGCGGTTGCAGTTGAGCGTTGTCCAGTCTAGAGCAAGAAACAAAAGAACAAACAAATGAAAAACAAACAATGGTTTGAACTAACAAACGAACAAAAAGTAATGTATGTCGATCATTTACAAAGAATTAAAAACGATCGTATTTATAGACGTAATTTTAAAAAAAGCTACACAGACGAAGAAATAAATGAGTTCCTAGAGTATGTGGAAAGGAAAAAACGAGACACTTTCTTAATCGTTACAACTTTTGCATTCTTGTTTCTAGTGGCGTTAATTGGCTTATTACTACCTGACCCTCCTGAACAATACGAATACCAAGAATCACCTCCTACAACCAATTACGAATAAACAAAATAAAACAAAACCTAAACGTCTTGCTCGCACTACAATATTCATGATTCATTTAGACTCGCTATATATCTCTCGTTATGGCTAATATACCTATCTCTTTACTACCGTGGCTCGTTTTTGCCTCGCTTTAATTTCCTCTAGTTCCAGTAATATGCTGGAGGATAACATCAATTTTTTTGTTTACTTCTTCAATTTTTGTTTCTACCTTCTCTACATTCTCTGTTAGTAATTTAAATGCCTCACCTATCCAGCCTTCGGGATCGACTACGTTATCTAATTCGTGATATCCATCTTCAAGTTTAGCTATGCGACGTTCGATGGCAGCAATTTTTCGATACAACTCAAGAATTCTAGCGTCGCTCATTTACTTCAGTTTTATAACAGGAGTTGATAATACAAGTATAAAAAGTTAGTACAGAAATATCAAAGCGATCGCATCGTACCAATTAACATTAAACCTATCCTCGACCGATAATAAAAACAATAATCCAAAAATCGATCTAAGTGATTTATGAACGATCGCAATGGTAAAGTTTATCTCGTCGGTGCGGGACTGGGAAGTGTTGACTATCTAACCATCAGAGCGCAACAATTACTATTGCAAGCAGAAGTTTTAATTTACGATGCTTTAGTCGATTCTCAACTCCTGCAATTAGTCCCTCGTCATTGCATTAAGTTAGATGTAGGCAAACGAGGAGGTTTACCCAGTACCCCTCAGAAAGAAATTAATCGCTTGCTTGTCGATTATTGTTTGCAGGGAAAACAAGTCGTCAGGCTAAAAAGTGGAGATCCGTTAATTTTTGGTCGCGCTAATCCCGAAATGGAAGCGTTGCAAGCAGCAGGATGCGATTTTGAACTCGTACCGGGGATTTCCTCTGCTTTAGGCGCGCCTTTATTGGCGGGAATTCCTTTAACGGATAAAGATTTGAGTCGCTGTTTTGCAACGCTAACCGCACACGAACCAGATTTACTCGATTGGGAAGCACTTTCGCGAATCGATACCCTAGTTATTTTAATGGGCGGACGCGCGTTAGGAGACATAATACAAAGGTTATTAGAGAACGGGCGATCGCAAAACGAAGCGATCGCAATTATTCGTAACGCAGGTCGGGACGACCAACAAGTATGGCAGGGTACGTTAGCCGATATAGTAGATCGCACGACCGATATTTCTTTATCTCCTGCGGTTATTGTTATCGGCGAGGTCGTCAAACTCAGAAAAATGTCTCATTCTCTTTCTCTTCCCTTAAGCGGCAAAACCGTCCTAGTAACTCGTTCGGCGGAACAATCGAGCAATTTTACCAATCTTTTGCAACAACAAGGCGCAACTGTTATAGAAATGCCTGCGCTAGAAATTCGGCCCCCGTCGAGTTGGGAGGGATTAGATAAGGCGATCGCGCATTTGAGCAAATTTAACTGGCTTATTATAACTTCTGCTAATGGCGTAGAATACTTTTTTCATCGCTTAGAAAGTAGAGGATTAGATACTCGCGCTTTAGCAGGAATGAAAATTGCTGTCGTCGGTAAAAAAACTGCTGCTGTTCTCAAGCAACACGGTTTAAAACCCGACTTCATTCCTCCCGATTTTGTCGCCGATTCTTTAGTCGAAAATTTTCCCGAAACTATTGCAAATAAAACAATTCTTTTTCCTCGCGTCGAAACAGGCGGACGAGAAGTTTTAGTAAAAGAATTAACCGAAAAAGGAGCAACAGTAGTTGAAGTTGCTGCTTATCAATCGGTTTGTCCCGATGAAATTGCGTCCGAAGCGTGGGAAGCGCTACAACAAAAAAAAGTTAATATTATTACGTTTGCTAGTTCTAAAACAGTACGACACTTTCATCAATTAATCGGAAAAGTTACTGAAAGATCGGATGAATTATTAAAAGATATTTGTATTGCTTCTATTGGGCCACAAACCTCTAAAGATTGTCACGAACTTTTCGGCAGAGTCGATGTAGAAGCACGAGAATATACATTAGAAGGATTAACTAATGCAATTATTCAAGGAAAGAATAAAATTAATTAAACAGATTTTATGTTTGATAAGAACGTAAGTTCCTAGTTATAAGCAGATAAACTAACCCAAAGACTTAAGGAAATTTTTTAACAACTGCTTGCCCGATTCAGTCAAAATACTTTCTGGATGAAATTGAACGCCTTGAATGTGGGGATAATCTCGGTGGCGCAGTCCCATAATCGTACCATCCTCAACCCAAGCTGTAATTTCTAATACATCTGGGATCGTTTCGCGATCGACTACTAAACTATGATAGCGAGTTGCGCTGAAGGGATTTTTTAATCCTTGAAAAACGCCAATATTTTCATGCTGAATTTCTGAAGTTTTGCCGTGCATCAATACGGGGGCCCGAATAATTTTACCGCCAAAGACTTGACCGATGCTTTGATGACCCAAACAAACACCCAAAATTGGTATTGACGAACCGAGTTTTTCGATAATTTCTAAAGAAATTCCTGCATCTTTAGGATAGCCAGGGCCAGGAGAAATAACAATTCCATCGGGTTGAAGCTTGCGGATAGTTTCGATATCGATGCGATCGTTGCGATAAACTTGAATATCTGAGGCGATTGGCAATTCTGTGCCCAGTTCTCCTAGATATTGCACTAAGTTATAAGTAAAACTATCGTAATTATCAATAACGAGAATCAAAGTTAAGCTGCCTTTTAAGCGCGATTTAACCGAATTAAATTATCGGATGACTGCTAGTAACGGGGGAAAGAGGATGAAACTAGCTACCAATAAAGCTGCCATTGCAGAAATCAAAACTGCACCCGCAGCACAGTCTTTAGCAATTTTAGCAAGTTCGTGATACGATTGCCCGACTGCTAGATCGACTACTGATTCGAGTGCGGTATTTAATAGCTCTAATACCATAACTAGGGCACAAGTTAGCGCCAAAATTGACATTTCAACTGGCGTAACCTTGAGGATTAAACCCAGACTAACTGCTGCGATCGCGATCCCCGTATGAATGCGAAAATTACGTTGAGTCACGAAAGCATAGCGAACACCTGCCCAAGCATATCGAAAGCTAACAAATAAATTGGGAGCTATTTGCCATGCAAGTTTTCGTCTGGAGGAAGTCCCTAATTCATAAGGATTAAAAGGAGGAGTTGCAGTTACTTTAGCGTTTATTGGAGAAGGAAAATACATCGAATCCAGTGCTTTTGCATCTGTAGATTGTGTCATTTTGTAATTCGCTTTCATAACTTTTCTTCGTCTTCTCAAAATAATTAAAATTTTTTTTAGAATCTGTCTATATAGAACAATTAGCTTATCAATCTTGGGATAAAAACCCGATAATTTTTAATAGTTTTTCCTGCCGATCGAGCATGGTTGCCAGAGTGCTATCGTCGGGATGATCCCAACCTAACAAGTGAAGAAACCCGTGAGACGTTAACCAGGCTAATTCTACGGTTAGGGAATGTCCTTGCTGTCCTGCCTGTCGCTCGGCAGTTTCAACAGATATAATAATATCTCCAAGATACAAAGGCTCCAATTCGGAAAATTCTTCTGGCATTTGAGGCAATTCTACCTCCAAAGCAGCAAATGCCAATACGTCTGTAGGTCGATCTAGATTCCGGTAGCGATCGTTCAACGTTTGGATTTCTTCATCGGTTGTCAGGCGCAGTGATAGTTCGTAAGCATTTGCTTGTGGGATCTCGTCATACATGGCATCTAGCCAAGCTTGACACCACTTTGTCCATTCATTTACTGCGACCGGACAAGTCGCAGTAGAAGAGGCGAAAAAAGCGTCCTGAAAATTTACGTCAACTGTTAATGATGGTTTGAGAGAAGATGACATATCAGTTATCGTAGGGGCGCATGTCGTGCGCTCTCCAAGTTATCGCTAAAAAAAGATTACCCAATTAGCGGGTTAGATAAGACATACCGATTAAAAAGCCTAGTAAACCGACGGTAGTTAGGAAAAAGTGTTTCAGGGAGATCCCTTTTTTGCGCACCATGTTACGCATGGCGAGTTTGACATAACTCGGTTCGGGTTTGGTTTCGTTTGGTGCGGAGGTTGGCGTTTCTGTTGTTTGGGTTGGTGTAGAGGACTCGCTCATAATTGACTGAGTTGAATGACTAGCAGCTAATAGGCGACACGCTACTAACTGCTTTCAATGTAACAGTTTATTGCTAAAAGTAAAGCAATCGCTAGTAAATCTAGTGTAAAGATTGAAACAAGAATCGAGTCGCTTCGCTCCAATTCGTAATTCGTCGCTACTAAAAAGCTTCGCTACGTGCGCGGCGGTACCCTTCGGGAAGGCAAAGCCTACGTAATTCGTAATTAAGATGCTTTCGACTTTCAACTTTAAAAAGTGGCTTGGCGCAGATAGGCTTCGATAAAAGCGTTGAGATCGCCATCCATAACGGCATTGACATCGCTGGTTTCCAGGTTAGTGCGCAGATCCTTAACCATCTGATAGGGATGAAAAACATAATTGCGAATTTGATTGCCCCAAGCGGCTTCTACCATATCGCCTCTAATTTGGGCGATCGCTTGTGCCCGTTGTTCTTGAAGAACTACCAGCAATTTTGCTTTGAGAAGGGCAAGTGCTTTTTCTTTATTTTGAAGCTGCGATCGCTCCTCCGTACAGCGAACGGCGATCCCCGTGGGAAGGTGGACGACGCGAACGGCGGTTTCTACTTTGTTGACATTTTGACCGCCCTTGCCACCTGCGCGAGAAGTCGTGATTTCGAGGTCTTTTTCGGGAATATCGACTTTAATTGCTTCTTCTCCCAAAATCGGCATCACTTCAACCCCAGCAAAGCTAGTTTGTCGCTTGCCGTTGGCGTTGAACGGGGAAATCCGAACCAGTCGATGAGTGCCTTTTTCGCCTTTTAAATAGCCGTAGGCATAACGACCTTCAAATTCAAGGGTGACAGATTTTATCCCTGCTTCGTCGCCCTCAGAGATGTCACTGACGCTAACTTTATATCTTTGTTGTTCTCCCCAGCGAGTATACATTCTCAGCAGCATCTCTGCCCAATCTTGAGCATCAGTGCCGCCTGCACCCGCATTTATGGTTAATACGGCTCCTTTCGCGTCGTAAGTCCCCGATAAGAGTTGCTGTAGTTCCCAGCGATCGAGTTGTTGAGAAAGATTGGTTAGATTAGTTTGTGCTTCTGTCACCAGCGTTTCGTCCGCTTCTAGTTCTAGAAGTTCGGCAATCGCTTTGGTGTCTTCTAGTTGAGCCTGCCATTGCTGGTATTGTTCTAAATGAGATTTGAGGTCGTTGAGTTCTTGAAGAGTCGTTTGCGCCGTCTCTTGACTCTCCCAAAAATCGGGTTGAGCAGCTAGCTGTTCTAAATCTTGAATTTTGGCGTTGAGTGCGGGGAGGTCAAAGATAGTCCTGGGTTTTCCCCAGGCGCGAACCGATTGTTTCAATTTCTCGTTTGAGTTCTGAGATTTCCATAAGCTCCTGACGTTGTAAGGGACTTTTATCTATTCTAAATTACCCGTTCCCGACGTTTTCGCCAATCCAATTCAAATAGGAGTCAGATCCGGCAACAATGGGTAAGGCGATGATTTCTGGGACTTGATAGGAATGAAGTTCTTGAATTTTGTCCGACAATGCCGAAAACTGAGATAAATCGGTTTTAATGACTAACTGCCATTCTGACTCAGCATTGACTTTGCCTTGCCAAGTATAAATCGATCGCACGGGTAGCAGGGTAACGCAGGCAGCTAATTTTAACTCTACCAAAGCCGACGCGATCGCTTCTCCTTCTTCTTGAGAAGATGCCGTTACTAACACCACTCCATAATTTATCGTTTCTCGTGTCATTTCACTTCGTTTCAGTCAAAGTTCAAAATTCAAAATTTTTGGATCTCGGTTGAACTTTAAACTTTTAATTATTAAAAAATTACTCCCAACTTTTGCCGACTCATACCGAGAGAAGCATTACTTGTCGAAGCTTCTAATAAAGTATCGCTCAGCTTAGCACCATTAAGATTAGCTTTGTGCAAATTCACCCCATCTAAGATAGCCTCATTTAAATTAGCGCCTTCTAAGTTCGCCTCATTTAAATTAGCGCCTTCTAAGTTCGCCTCATCTAAATTAGCACCCGTTAAGTTTGCTCCCATTAGATCTACGCCTTGTAAATGAGCGCCTTGCAAGTTTGCCATCTTTAAATTAGCTCCCCTCAAATTGCTTTCGCTCATTCTAGCTTCGCTAAGATTAATTCCCTGTAAATCGGCATGACTCAAATCTACATCCTTTAGAAAAGTTCGTCCTAAATTCGCCCCATGAAACGAAGTTTTTTCTAAAATTGCGCCAGACATTCGAGCTTCCTGCATATTAGCCCATTTAAAATTAACGCGGCTTAAATTAGCTTCTCGCAAGTTAATACGATACAGATTAGCTCCACACAGATTAGCTTCCTCTAAGTTAGCCCCTCTTAAATTGGTATGACATAAATTGGCTCCGCTTAGTTTGGCTCCTCGAAGATTTGCTTGTACCATAAAAGCACCACTTAGATTTGCCTTTGTCAAATCGGTTTCTACTAACCAAGCTTCCGAGAGTTTGGCAAACATTAAATTAGCCCAGTTCAGACTTGCTTGACTGAAGTTAGATTTCGTTAAAAAAGCTCGGCTCAAATCGGTTCCCATTAAATTCGCGTTTGTTAGATCGACTGCAATCAGCATGACTCTACTTAATTGCATTCCTCGAAGATCGATCCCGCTAAATTCTTTATTTCCTTGTTCGTAAAGTCTCAGTAAATGACTAATTTTCATTCGTTCTCGGCTCTTTATTTTCTTCTCGTCTGTCAATAAAAAATTTAAGAAAAAAAGCCATTTATTAAAAAAGTTAAAATTGCTTTTATGGCAGCAAAATCAATGCTAAATAATAATTATTAATGAATTCCTTCTCGTTTTATACGATAGCTTAAAATAAGAAGGTTTATATTCTGAACTGTCGAACACTTTTAAATGAATTGCACTGTTTTGAATTTTAATGCTATTTTCTGCATTTGAGGAGAGATAGAGCGATCGCGTTAAAATTCTTAATTTTTTGTTAAAAAGTTAAATCAAAAAGTAATACTAATTCTTAAAAATGCCAAAATTTTATTTTAACTCAATAAAATGATGACATTTTTATTTTTGTATGATAATAAAAATATTAAGTATAAATTCTTAGTTTTGTTAAAAATTGGTGTTAAGTGTAGTCCTTCCAAGGGACGTGTAGCTAGCAGAAATTAGACGGTAAATATACTAATAAACAGATCGACAAAATTAATTACAATTATCTTAATAATTTGTAGGGTGGGCATTGCCCATCCTACCATTGTTTTGAGTTAAGGATAGAGCTAGCAAGAGGTGTAATTAATTTTGCCTAGTCACTTATCTCGATATCCCACTCACCAATCGCCAATCACCTATTTCTTTTACGGAGATAACAAAGAATAAATTTGTCCGTCTAATAACAGACGAGTAATTCCTTTTGCGTATAAATAAGTACGAGTTTTCTGAAGCATACGACCGTCAGGGACTTTAATCACTCGCTGAGAACGATTGGAGAAACGCCTTGCAACTCGATGATTATCAAAAACGGGGAGCGTTTTTTGTTGAAATTCTTCACTTGGAATTTTACCGAGATCGGCAAAATCTTTGAGAGGTCGAGTAATTAACTCAGCAGCGCGGTCGATGACCAAATAACAAGTTTTTGGAAAAGAAGCCGACGAAAGCGGTAATACTTGAATTTTTGCTTTAGTTGAGATAGAAGGCGTATAAACAGCCTCTATTTCTTCTTCGTCATCCTCGTCCCAATCTTCGTAATCCTCGTCGTCATCCTCGTCGTCATCCTCTTTAAGATCGACTTTTAATTCTCCAATAATTTCTTCGATCGCGGCAACTTCATTAACAGGCGCTAAGGTTTCGTTATTAAAGAAACCGTCAGCTTGTGGTGCTGAAATCGTCCACTCTTGCAGGGCAGCGGTTTTATCGTCTACTTTAGGAGTTTCTTTAAGTTTGGGAGGGGATGGCAGAGGCTCTTTTTCTTGTTGCGGGACTTTCGGGACTTCTGATACTTCTAGTACTTCCGATACTAAATTTTCTTCTTCGCGAGCGGTTTTGGCATCGCTTTTAGCGCTGTCTTCTGGGCGATCGCGATCGCCCGACTTGCCTCCTGGGGTTCTTGCCAAGCGTTTTTGCTGGATTAAATCCTCGTATTCTGTATGCGACAAGAAACCTTTGAGGAAACGACTAATCGTAGAGCTACTTACGCCAAAGCGATCGGCTAACGTCGAGGTTGTCTCCTCGGTTTGCCGATAAAGATTAAGAATTTCTTGTTTATCCTCTTCAGTCAATTTTCTTGGACTCATACGATTTATTCGCCCTTTAGGGATTCCGGCGCTGCCTGTTTAAGTTGGTTGCAATCTGGTAAAATCTACGTCGATCTAGATAAAACTTGCCAGCTTTGACAAACTTCTAACTAGATAGAGTCGGCTATCTATTCTAGTCTATCGCTCGCACTAATAGATCGTCGTAGCCTATTATCAATTAAATTTCATGACTATGCCAATTACAGATGCTCGATCTGCCCTATTAGTTCTTGCTGACGGAAGTTATTATCGAGGATGGTCGTTTGGCGCTACTGGTACGACAGTCGGAGAAGTCGTCTTTAACACCGGAATGACTGGCTATCAAGAAGTTATGACCGATCCCAGCTACTGCGGTCAAATCGTTACCTTTACCTATCCCGAACTAGGTAACGTAGGAGTCAACCCAGACGACGAAGAATCGGATCGCCCACATGTTAGAGCAGTTGTTGCTCGCAACATTACTCGTCGTCCTAGTAACTGGCGCGCACAAAAATCATTGCCCGACTATCTCATCGAACACAATATCCCTGGGATCTATGGGGTTGATACTCGTGCGATTACGCGCAAAATTCGCTCTGTCGGCGCAATGAATGGGGGTATTTCTAGCGAAATCCTCGACCCTCAAGAATTGTTGCGTCTAGTACAAGATGCGCCGAGTATGGCAGGTTTGAACCTGGTCAAAGAAGTCACGACCAAAGAAATTTACGAATGGTCTGATTCGACTGCTTCTTATTGGGAATTCCGTCCCGTCAATGGCGACGAACACAAAGACAACTTGACAGTTGTCGCGCTTGATTTTGGCATTAAACGCAATATCTTGCGCCGTTTGGCTAGCTACGGCTGTCGCGTCATTGTCGTTCCTGCTAATACGCCTGTCGAAGAAGTTCTCAAATACAATCCCGATGGCATCTTTCTGTCCAACGGCCCTGGCGATCCTGCGGCGAATACGGAGGGGATTGCCACTACTAAAGCACTTCTCGAACAGGGAAAACCGACTTTTGGGATTTGTATGGGACACCAAATTCTGGGATTATCGCTGGGAGCAGAAACTTTTAAACTGAAATTCGGACATCGAGGCTTGAATCAACCTGCGGGTTTACGCCAACAAGTCGAGATTACCAGCCAAAATCACGGATTTGCGGTAAATGCCGATACTTTGAATCCAGAAGTCGAAATTACACACCTTAATTTAAACGATCGCACCGTAGCGGGATTGCGTCATAAATCTCTACCCTTCTTTTCGGTGCAGTATCACCCAGAAGCCAGCCCCGGCCCTCACGACGCGGATTATTTATTCGATAACTTTGTCAAATTAATGAGAGAAAAACGGGCAAGTTAAATTCTAAATTGAGAATTAATAATTGACATTTCAGACTGCGCTATACTATAGCATTGACTTGTTAGCAACAGGAAAATAAGGAGGAAGCTATTCCAGAGCAATTAAACTTGACCGTTAGTTTGAGAGGAACTCGCGAAGTCAAAGACAATTATCAAATCTTTCGTCTGACGGGTTTGCTAGATGCTTTTTCCGAACCAACTTTTCGCAAAGTTCTCGGAACTTGTATCGATGAAGGCCCCAACAACGTTATCTTAGTCCTCTCGCAAATCGATTTTATCGATAGTTCTGGTTTGGGTGCTTTAGTACAGCTTGTCAAACAAGCTAAAACCAATGGAGGTAGCCTGCAAGTAGTTACCAATCCTCGCGTTACTCAGACGGTAAAACTCGTTCGTCTCGAAAGTTTTCTGTCTCTTCAACCTTCGGTAGACACGGCGATCGCCAATATCGCTAAATAACTAAACTAGTGCGAAAAGGCAGAAGGGAAAATCCAATCTCGAAACACTCAGTCGAACACAAGAGGTAATTTGCCGCAGCCCAAGCAAAATGCAGTCAGTCAATCGTTCGCCTCAGCCGTCCGAGAGCGGACAGAAATTTGCCTGAAAATTGACTGTAGCGAGGGGGATCGCGTTTACCAAATCGGTCAGTTGTCGCCAGCATCGCTAGCTTATCTTGGCGATGCCGTTTATGAATTGTACGTAAGAACTCGCTATTTACTGCCTCCCAAACGGCTTGGAGATTACCACAATCGCGTGGTCGCTCGCGTTCGAGCCGAAAGTCAAGCCGCTTGTTGGCAAGCGCTAGAACCTTATCTGAGCGAAGAAGAAAAAGAAATTTTCAGGCGCGGACGCAATGCCGCCACGGGAAAACCCCGCCGTTTATCGCCGGAACTTTATGGACAAGCTACGGGATTAGAAACTTTAATTGGATATTTATATCTCCAAAATCCAATACGCTTAAATGAATTGTTGGCTCGACTCGATTTAGATTAACTTTTTAAAAATTTATTCGCTTAAAAAAATGCCTCCAAAAAAACGCCTGTCGCGCGAACCAGTATCGCGTAAAGCAGACTCGCGCTCTAGCAAGCCCCGTCGTCCTTATGGCGACGATCGCAGCGATTCTCCACGTCGCACGCTCCCGACAAAAGATCGCTTTGAAAAAGCAAACCATCAACCCCCCATAGCTTCCGCCGCAGAGGAAGAAGCAAACGATTTAATTTATGGTCGCCATGCGGTTATAGCTGCTTTAGAAGGCGATCGCCAACTCAACCGCGTTTGGATTATTTCCAAATTACGCTACGATCCCCGTTTTCTGACGCTACTTCAGAATGCAAAGGCGAAAGGAGCGGTTATTGATGAAGTAGAACCCGTCCGCCTCAATCAAATTACTCGCGGTGGTACGCATCAAGGTATTGCCGCTCAAGTAGCTCCTCATGACTATATCGAGTTAGCCGATTTAATCGAACGAGCAAAAGCAAGTACTTCTGCTCCGGTGATTGTTATTGCCGATGGAATCGAAGATCCCCATAACTTAGGGGCAATTATTCGCTCGGCAGAAGCTTTGGGAGCGCAAGGACTCGTCATTCCCCAACGACGAGCGGCAGGGATATCGTCTACGGTGATGAAGGTGGCAGCAGGCGCGCTCGAACATTTTCCGGTTGCCAGAGTCGTTAACCTCACTCGCGCCTTAGAAGAATTGAAACAGGCAGGGTTTTGGATTTATGGCACTACGGCTGGAGTTGGCAAACCGTTACACAGTAACAGTATTGATTGGCAAGGCGCGATAGGATTAGTTATCGGCTCAGAAGGAGAAGGATTAAGCTTGCTCGTACAACGCTCTTGTGACGTACTGGTGACGATCCCACTGGTTGGAAAAACACCTAGCCTAAATGCTTCTGTCGCTGCTGCGATCGCGCTTTATGAAATTTTTCGCCGACGTTGGTCGGACAAACTTGTGATTCAATCTGAAAAATCTGAATCTGTTGCCACAGATACTTCCCAAAATCAAACTTAGGGAGTATAACAAAAAAAGGCAATTAGTATATAAAAGATTGTTAAGAATTGAAAAGCACAGTTAATATAAAAATTTTAAACCGAGCAAAACCGAGGAAAGTAATGAAAGAAATTTTTCTTTGGATTCTCAATTTTTTGGGATTAGCCTATTGGGTAGAGATCGTTACCGATTACCCCAGATGTACTTACTATTTCGGCCCTTTCCTGAGTTATCAAGAAGCACAAAAAGCTCAGGGCGGCTATGTTGAAGACTTACAACAAGAAAATGCCCAAGGAATTGCCGTTACAATCGAGCGGACTAAACCAGCTAATCTGACAATTTTTGATGAAAAAGAGGAAATTCAAAAATTTCAAAGAGCCATTACTCTTAGCGGTACGGTTTATTAATTGGAGAGAGCGTGTTGGTTTGGCAAGCCTCGCAAGCTAATAGTTTTTGTGGCTTGTGATTGTTTGTGCTATGCTTAGCGCGATCGCGATTGGCTATAAGTTGCTTGAATTAAATCGTAAGCTGCATTAACCTTTTGGGATTGTTCTGTTGCCAGTTTTTGCATTTTGTCTGACATGGCGACGTGCTTATCTGGATGCCATTGAGAAATCTTAGCGCGGTAAGCCGTTTTAACCACTTCCGGCGAACTACCGTGGGGCACTCCCAAAATTTGGTAGGCTTGGGATAGCTGCATACTGGTAGAAGAAACAGCATGAGCGTTGAGCCTGTAGCCACACTTGCCCAATACCCGCACAA
>JALOOL010000368.1 GCA_025454425.1 Hydrococcus sp. Prado102
CAGCGATCCCCTTTTTGACAAATTGACGTTAAAGATGCAAGATTTGAAATAAATCGCTCGTAAAAAAATAATCATCAAGTTTTTCACCTTTCTCGATAACTCTATAAATAAAGACGTTTAGAAAAAGATGCTGATTTTAAATTGCATCTTTTAAAATTGGAATAAATTGTTAAATTCATCCAATTTAGATTGATAAGTATCAAAAACCACTGAATTGTTTCCAACCCATGACAGAAACGCCTTTATTCAAACCTAGAAGTACGCGGATAATCATTTTAGGCGTTGCAGGTCTAGCGGCGATCGCGACTTCAATGCTTGTTTTTCCGAGAGTATATAATCTTGTGGCTGCCAAAACCACTAAAGTCAGTTCGCCTGCAAGAACCGATCTTTCTCCTGGCAAAATAGTTCCTAATAATGCCGTTGCAGCCGAAGGACGTTTAGAACCGCAAGGAGAAGTCATCGACCTATCTGCGCCTAATGTCGCCGAAAGTACGCGAGTTGACAAATTATTGGTAAAATTAGGCGATCGCGTCAAAACCGGACAAGTCATTGCCATTCTCGAAAGTCGCGATCGCTTACAAGCTTCGCTGCAAAAAAGTCAAACGCAAGTTAAAGTTGCTCAAGCGCGTCTAGACCAAATTAAAGCAGGTGCAAAAGAAGGCGCAATTAAAGCACAACAAGCAACCATTAATGGAATTGAAGCCGAACTGCAAGGACAAACCGCCGCTCATAGTGCCAATATCGAGCGCATCAAAGCAGAATTTCGCAATGCTGGAACTGAGTGTTGGCGCTACCAAAAGTTATATCAGGATGGGGCAATTTCCGCCTCCGAGCGCGATAACACCTGCTTGAAAAAGAATACCTTACAAGACCGCTTAGAAGAAGCGCAAGCCACTCGCAACCGCACTCAAAAAACCCTTCTTAAACAACTTTCTGAAGCCAAAGCTACTTTAGAAGAAATAAAAGAAGTACGCCCAACAGACGTAGCAGTAGCCAAAGCCGAACTCGAAGAAGCTAAAGCAGACGTGCGACAAGCGCAGGCGAATCTAAATTTAGCTTATGTGCGAGCGCCCCAAAACGGTCAAATTCTTAAAATTCATACTCGACCAGGAGAAACAATCTCTCAAAAAGGCATCGTCGCGACGGGAAAAACCGACCAAATGTATGCGATCGCAGAAGTGTACGAAACTGATATCAGTAAGATCCGCGTCGGTCAAACCGCCAAAATTACTAGCTTTGGTTTTTTGGGAGAACTATCGGGAAACGTCGATGAAGTTGGCTTGCAAATTGGCAAACAAGATATCTTCAGTACCGACCCAACCGCTGATGCAGATTCTAGAGTCGTAGAAGTTAAGGTTCGTCTCGATCCCCAATCTAGTCAAAAAGTGACGGGTTTAACTAATTTACAGGTTAACGTGGTTATCCATCTCGATAAGCCAAACCGTTCGACTTAATTTTGTCATTTTTCCTTTGTACCAATGACTAATAACTAATGTGACGGGGCGGCTTTCCTCACTGCAAAAGCAAAGGTTCAGGGCTTAAGCGCAGCCTTTTGTTAGGATTCTTGCTTTTATTTAGGTAAGGGGAAAACTTTCAATAATTTTCCCTTTTTTTTCCTGGTTTTAACTTAAATTTTCCGTTCGACTTTTAGATTCGCTTACTTAATTATAATGAGATCGAGGTTGGCTTTAATATTTTAGCTTCAAACTATTTCACACATAGGGCTTTAAGCTCTGCATTTGCTCTCTTTCAGCGATCGCTGCTCGCTATGTCTTGTTCCTCTAAAAATAGAGTAGGTATTATAACAATGGTGTCTCAAGATTCTAGAATAATTAACAAAATTTTTAGATTTTTAAAAATTTTGTTAAGGTAAAAAAAGCAGTCAAATTGCTATTTGAATTTGTGCGGCTAATTTTAGTTATGCTGAGACTTAACAGACCTTTTCCCATTGTCAACCAGCCTTTAGGAATAAATCTTTCATGCTCGAACTAGTACAAAACTTTTTCGCTTCCGGGCAATTTATTCCCCACGGACACTGCTATCTTTGGAAGCCAGGATTAGTATGGCTGCATTTGCTATCAGATTCTTTGATTGCGATCGCCTACTATTCGATTCCAATCATGTTAGTGTATTTCGTGCGGCAGCGTCGCGACGTGCCATTTAGTTCGGTATTTTGGATGTTTAGCGCCTTTATTGCCGCCTGCGGTACTACGCACCTAATGGAAGTTTGGACGCTTTGGCATCCGGTTTATTGGCTAGCAGGTACGCTCAAAGCAGCGACAGCGTTGATTTCCTTATACACTGCCTCGGAACTGTTTACCTTAATTCCGCAAGCTTTGACACTGCCGAGTCCAGAACAATTAGAACTTGCCAATCAAAAACTAGCTGAAGAAATTGAAGAACGCAAGCAAATAGAAGCTAAAATTAGCAAGCTTAACGAAGAGTTAGAACAACGAGTTATCGAACGAACTGCCGAGCTAGAAGCCGCTAAATTAGAAACGGAGAATTATGCCCAAAAACTCGTTTTAGCTTTAGATGGGGCAAAAATGGGTGCTTGGGAATGGGATTTGGCAACAGATAAACTTGAGGTAACAGACTTATACAAACAGATTTTTGACCACGATCGCACAGAAGAAATTACTTATGAACTGTGGCGACAGCGATTGCATCGAGATGATTTACCACCCACAGAAGCACTCCTGCAAGAACTTTTAACCAATAAAAAAGATTATGAGACTCAATATCGAGTCATCTGGTCGGATGGTAGTCTGCACTGGATTAATGCACTAGGGCGGATACATTGCGATAGCGAAGGTCGTCCGATACGAATGGTTGGGATTGTTGCCGATATTAGCGATCGCAAGTGCTGGGAAGAAGCATTGTATCAAAGCGAGGAACGCTACCGCATTCTAACCGAAGTATCGCCCCAGATTGTTTGGCAAAGTAACCCCGATGGCTACATTACCTACGCCAATCAATATTGGTTCGATTACACGGGTTTGACAATGGAAGAAACCGCCGGAGATGGCTGGGCTTCAGCAATCCATCCCGACGATCGCCCTGGGGTCTTGAGCGTCTGGAAGCAGACTGCAACAAGAGATACGGGTTACGAAGTTGAAATCCGCTTCCGCCGTGCCGCTGACGGTGAGTATCGCTGGCACATTGCACGAGGTCTTCCAGTTAAAGATGAATCCCAACAGATTATTAAATGGGTTGGTATTGCCCTCGACATCCACGATCGCAAACAAGCTGAAGAAGCATTGCGAAGCAGCGAAGAACGTTTGGCACTCGCATCGCAAGCTGCCCAAATTGGCACGTTTGACTGGAATATCCAAACCAACGAAACCTTCTGGTCGATAGAAGAAGAAGCTTTGTATGGCTTGCCACCTGGAGGATTTGGCGGAAAATACGAAAACTGGAAACAATGCCTTCATCCCGAAGATCGCGATCGCTCAGAACAAGCAGTCCTTGAAGCGGCAGCAAATCGCACTGACTTCAACACAGAATTTCGCATTATTTGGCCCGATGGTAGCGTACATTGGATTGCTGCTAAAGGAAAGGTTTTTTGCGACAGCGATGGCAATAGCCTACGCATGATAGGAGTCAATGAAGATATTACCGAACGCAAGCATTCAGAATTGCGCCTCAAACAATTAAACGCCGACTTAGAACAAACCACTAACTTATTAGTACAACAAAATCAAGAATTGGATCGCTTTGTCTATGTCGTCTCCCACGATCTAAAAGCCCCGTTACGGGCGATCGCGAATCTTTCAGAATGGATCGAAGATGACCTCGAAGGACAACTACCCGAAGAGAATCAAGAGCAGATGAGGCTTTTGCGGAATCGCGTCTTTCGCATGGAAGCGTTGATTAACGGGCTTTTAGACTATGCAAGAGTCGGTCGTGCCGAAATCAAAGAAGAAATGGTAGACGTTGGCGAATTGCTAGACGAAATCGTCGATTTTATTGCGCCGCCAGCTACTTTTACGATAGTAGTACAACCGATGCCAACTATCATGGCTAGACGGTTGCTCTTATTTCAAGTATTTACTAATCTGATCGGCAATGCTATCAAACATCACGATCGCCCAGACGGACGAATCGAGATTGCGGCTACCCAAAAAGAAGATTACTACGAATTTACTGTTTCCGATGACGGGCCTGGAATTGCACCAGAATATCACGAAAAAATCTTTGGCATTTTTCAAACCCTCATCAAAAGCGACAGCCCAGACAGTACTGGAATTGGTCTGTCAATTGTACAAAAAATTGTGGCAACTGAGGGCGGCGAGATTATTTTGGAGTCCCAATTAGGAAAAGGAACAACTTTTCGCTTTTCTTGGCCCAGACTAGCCAAGACATTTTTTAATGCGACAATTTATTCTTCAAAAACCGCAGAAACTCCAGCTATTGTAGCCGTACATCAGACAAACTCTCTCTAACTACGTTTTAGAGCAAAGCAACAAAAACTATCGAGAGAAAGATGTCAAAATCTTAAAAAACTTGACTTTGGATAGTTAACAATATTGCCGTCAACATGAGACAAAAATATAGACATCGATGGAGGCAGTATTGTGCGACTAGGGCAATGGATTGGTTTTCTCGCCTTGGCGATCTCTCTATATATTTTGTGGCAAATTAAACAAATCGTTTTGTTAGTATTTGCTGCTGTCGTTTTGGCAACTGTCTTAAACAATGTCGTGCGACAAATGCAACGATATCGAATAAAACGAGGAATTGCCATTGCTATTACGATCGTTATTTTATTAGCAATTATTGTTGGTTTTTTTGCTGCGATCGCGCCGCGTCTTGTCGAACAGCTACAACAATTAGTCGCTCTCTTGCCACAAGTCTCGCAACGACTGCGCGAATGGTTTGTGTGGGTACAATCTGTAATTCCAAGCCCGATGTTAGAACAGTTTCGAGGTTTTGAGAATTTTGCACAACAACTGCAAACTCTGATAACACGTTTGTTGGGCAACTTTTTTGTTTTGCTAAATAATTCCGTTGGCGTTGTTATCAATCTGTTGTTGTTCTTCGTCCTCACTATCATGCTCTTAAGCAATCCCCCTCAATACCGACGAATTTTTATTCTGGGATTTCCTGCTTTTTATCGCCAGCGCATCGATGAAATTCTTAATGAGTGCGAAGCTTCTTTGGTTGGTTGGATTAAAGGCACTCTCATTGCGATGGCTGTTATCGCGGTGGTATCTTTTATTGGCTTATCCCTTTTAGGCGTGCCTCTGCCTTTAATCAATGCTGCTTTGGCAGGTTTATTAGAGTTTATTCCTAATGTTGGGCCAACTTTAAGTATTGTCCCGCCAGTGTTGCTTGCTTTACTTAATGCTCCTTGGAAAGCAGTGGCAGTTATCGTACTGTATATCGGGATTCAGCAGTTTGAAAGCTTGGTTTTAGTGCCGTGGATTATGAAGCAAGAGGTGGATCTTCTACCCGTATTTACGATCTTAGCCGTGGTAGTTTTCGCGAGTTTATTCGGATTTTTAGGATTGTTTTTAGCTATTCCGCTACTAATCGTTTCGCAAATTTGGATTAAAGAAGTTTTAGTTAAGGATATTCTCGATCGCTGGTATTTGGATAGAAACGATCGTTTTAAACATTAGTTACTAGGCTTAATAGACCTCCTGTGCCTACCTAATTAATATCGTTTCTCTTTAATATTGCTCCTATGGGGAGTTGGGGAGAGATTTATAGCAGTA
>JALOOL010000078.1 GCA_025454425.1 Hydrococcus sp. Prado102
CAGTGATGAGTGAAGCAAATCTCTTTTAGATCGATTGACAATTGAAGCTTCTCAAAGATTCTGTAGATAGCATCTACCCACATTGACGAAACTAACCACAACACAAACGGTGCAACCAAGAAGCCGACTTCAAGCTTCCAAAAACCTAATAGCAATGGACTACAACAGAAAATCGTTAGCCACAACGTTGAATAGATAACTTGAAGTTTTCGTTTAACGGGAAACGGAAGAATGACAATTTCTAATCGCTCGTCTGTTTTCGTGAGAGTCACTCTACTGCCACTAGGTTTTGCGATCGCAGCTTGCAGAGGTGGTATAAGGCGATCGCATTGCAAAGCGGTTAGCGCTAATTGAGCGCTCTTCCATCGCTCGTTGGCATCGGGTTGAATTAGGTATCTCAGCCAGGTTTGTAACTGCTTGCTGGCTAAACTTTCAGCCTCAAATCGAATGCGACCTTTGCGGATTGGTAGATCGGCAGGATGAATTCTGGTTAGCAAGTAAATTAATGTAGCGCCAAGACCATACAAGTCTGAGGCAGGAGTTGTCTTGCCGCCAAACTGCTCCGGTGGCATATAGCCATAAGTCCCGACGATTGTAATCGTACCGCTATGGGCTGCTGTTTGCACCGAGCCAAAATCCACTAAGTAGATGGTTCCAAAATGATTGCCACTGCGATCGCCCAATAAAATATTACTCGGCTTAATATCTCGATGAATGACGGGCGGATGGCGAGTATGGAGATAATCGAGAATTTGCAATAATTCCTTTGCCAAGACTCGAAGTTCTTCTTCGCTAAATCTGCGTCCTAACTGTATCCATTCCTGGAGCGATCGCGCTTCAATATAACTTTGAACTAGAGCGAAACCTTTGCCTATCTCGGTATCTACTTCAAAGGAGTCGAGATATTTTGGAATCGCCGGACAGTCGAGAGATTTTAGGGTTTCTCCCTCGCGCTCAAACAGTTTGAGATCGTCCCAGATAAAATCGGGATCGAATAGCAGTAATTTGATAACAACGGGCGATCGCGTTTGTAAATCATTGGCTAAAAAGGTTCTGCGTCCGGTTTTGCGACCGAGTAGAGAGTTGATGTGGTAGCGATCGCGCAATACTCGATTAATCAGTTTATCCATTGCTTTCAAACAATAGGTTTAAATATTAATTGCGATCGCAACAGAAAAATATGCAGTTTACCTATTTAATTTTTACAAAATCACCGTTTTTAATTTGAATAATCGCATCAGATTGGTTTAAATTAGCAGAAAAATCTCTTTCTCCCGTGTTGGGGTCAAATTTAATCGTACCTGTCACGCCTTGAAAGGAAAAGTTGGGTTGTCTTAATACTTTGTCTAATTGTTGGCGAATTGGCGCTTGTTTTTGTTGTAATACTTTTTCTAGTCCAACAACAATTGCTTGGGTTGCATCGTATGCCATCGGCGTTCGCCACGTATCAGTTTTAGTATGCCAACCCTGCTCCGATTTCCTAGAAAACTCATTATTTTTAGAAGGATAGTAAGGAACTGATAAACTCAATTTTTCTACAGCTTCTTTTCCTAACTTTATTGTCTGGTTTGAATAAAACGTAGGAGAACCAAATAGATTTATTTTTAAATTATTATCTCGAACAGTTTTGAAAACTTCTATTGCTTGGGGAATGCGATCGACGTGGGTAGACACTAATAAGCTGTTAGCATTATTACTTTTTATTGCGTCAACCACAATATTAGGATTGAAACTTGAGTCTTTGAACGGACATGGTATTGCTATAAATCTTCCCCCGCTAGGTTGCAAAATTTGCTCGAATCGCTGCCGAAAATATTGATTGTCTGGAGCATCGGGATCGAAACAAATAGCAACGTTAGGGTTCGTTATTTTAGTCAGAACGTAATGTGAGAGTTTAGCGGCAAACAAAGTTATTTGAGGCACCATCTTAAAAATATAAGCATTGCCTTGAATATTGTCGGCAAAGCTTGTTGGAGTTATCGCAACTAATTCTCCCGATTTATAAATAGGCATAGCTTCTTGAGAAGCATTACTTGCGTTATGTCCAACAACAGCTAAAATTGAAGCGTCTTTGACGAAGAGAGTAGCAATTTTTTGAGCAATCTTGCCATCATTTTCATCGTCGGCTATAACGACTTGTAATTTGCCATTGATGCGGCTGTTATCGTTAATTTCCTGTTGCGCTAACGCTACACCACGCAATATCTCTTCTGCTACTTCTTGATTGCTACCAATAGGAATGCTGACAGCAATTTTAATCGGGTTTCCTCCTAAAAGTGCTACTTCAGCATTGTTGAGATAAATTAGCGTTTCAGGATCGTTAGATTTACTTCTAAGAGAGTTATCAAATTTAGACATTGCAACTCCGTAGTTTCCATCTTCAAATGCACTGACACCCTCTTTTTTCTCAGGACTACTATTATTTTTAATCAGAATTTCTTCTCCTAAACTAATTCTATTTGATGCTAAGTGAGCATATTTTGTTGCAGGTACTGATGGGAAGAAAACCCAATTAAATATAATTGCTATTAAAAAACCAAGTAAAAAACTAAATAACATTTGCGCGATCGCGCTTATTCTTAAAAAAGACGGTCTTTTCCCTCGCATTGTTTTCCACGTTAGGGGAGGAGTGGCCGAATTTTGACAAAGGACTGGCAACCAACTCGCACAAGGAAATTCATCTTCTATGCCTTCGAGTTGTTCTCTCGCTTTTCGCAAAGCTACGGGTAAAGATTTGCCGCTTGAAAATTCCTGCAAGAAATACTTAAGGAATTCTTGCGCGACTAGGTTAGGAACGTTCTCGCGCATAACAACGATGCGAGGCATATTAAATTCAAGCAATCGACGCGCTAATCCAATGCCATCGCATGAGTTAAAAATTGCTAATTGTAGTCCATTTCTAACCGCCGTTCTGAAAGAATTTTCGAGGCGATCGATGGTAACGCTATTATTAGATTCTTGTTCGTTAATATAAAGTGTACCTGTTGTAGAATTTGCTTTACTTTGGCTGTGTCCCGCAAAAAATAAGATATCGAATCCCCTCTGTATCTTTAATTCGTCTGTAATTTCTTTGTATCGTTTCGGTTGTTTTAAAAATCGTAAATAAGCCCAGTGCCAGAATAATCTTAGCCATAATTTGCCATCTTGACTTAAATCGATTCCCGTACTATCTCCTAAAATAACAAGTACGTTTACCAAAGGATTAAAATGTTGCTTTTGTGTTTCCAGACGAATATATTTTAGATTACTTAAAATAACTTCTGCACGATGAAAAGTATCAAAAAAATTCCATAAATGCCAAGGCAAACGCCACAGTTTTTCGTCGTCGGTTTCGATCGCAACTAAAATTTCTTCGTCGGTTAATAAACGAGCGTAAAGTTGACCGATCGCATGGCTGAATACTGGGTCATTTAACCAAGCATTAATCGTTTCTTTTAAGCGATCGCAAAGTTCTTCAAATTCTTCTATGCAAACATTACGCATTCCTCCTTCTGCGATTTCAATCTCTCCTCGTAACAGAAACCAGGAGAGATTATTGTTTTTTAGAGTTGTTTCTGTATTTTGGTTAATCTCAGTAGAATTTTTACAGTAAGAATGCCTCAAGATTTGTAAGATTGCTGCATAAAAATCCTGCCATTCGCGATAACAAGCTAACACGTTCTCGACTGAAGGTAATTTCCCCGACAGTTTCATTTGATACTGGTCGCCGGTTCGCTTGTTACACTGCCATAATTCAGCCGTCACGGAATAACATTCTGCGTCAGCATTATATTCTGCAAATCTTAAAACAACTTTTTTCATACCTCAATTTTATTGGACTTTTTGCCAATAACACGAAATATCTGACTGACAAATCGGCTTGACTAATGCAGTAATATTTTCCTGACGATTGCTCCCTTTTAAAGTAATTTTACCAGTCAATCCTTCAGATTGAAAGCTATTAGCTAAAAACTCTTGTATTTCCGTTCTAGTAGGACTATTCGTACCAAACTTTTCTAAGACCGTGACAAACATCTCTGTCGCATCGAATGACATCGCATAATACCAAATAGGCTGTTTATCACTTCCCCAAAATTTCTGAAATTCTTGAACTTGGCTATCTAAGGGTGCCCAAGGTATGCTAACTACCATATTTTGAAGTGCTTGTTTTCCTAGCACGATAACTTTAGGGTCATAAACTGTATTACTTCCAGCAATTAATAATTCGCCATTATTTTCTTGAATGACAGCGAGTTTATTATTGGATTGTTGAGCCGTATTAAAAGCATCGGGAAATAAGGCGATCGCAGCATCCTTATATTTTTTCTTAGCGATCGCTACTTCATTTCTTATTTTTGACACGTCATCTTCTAAATTGAAATCGCCGACAATAGCGATCTTGTCCTCTATATTTTTCTTGAATTCTTTCTTAAAAGATTCGCTAAAAGCTTTTCCCTGAGTGTAAAATATAACTATTTTATTGTATCCTTGCTCGACTAAATAATCTGCTAAATACTTGGCTCCTATTTTAGTTGTAGAAGTAGATCTAAAAAAGAAATTATTTTGATTATTTAAAACCGT
This sequence comes from Hydrococcus sp. Prado102, assembly GCA_025454425.1. GTDB lineage: Bacteria > Cyanobacteriota > Cyanobacteriia > Cyanobacteriales > Microcystaceae > Hydrococcus. The sequence goes on from JALOOL010000078.1 coordinate 4,561, forward strand.
CAGATCTTCAGAAGTAGCCATAGGCGAGATAAGAACTAACTTATTTTGCTGATAAATATCTATAACATGTGCCGTTACGTGAGAAGAATAATGTCCGATTATACCTAAAACATCAGTTCGTTTGCTAAGTTCGCGAGCAATTTTTTGAGCTTGTCCAAATTGATTATAATCATCTGCGATCGCAATTCTTAGCTTCCATTGAGTTGAATTTTTATTTACTCGATCTTGAACTTGGGCCACTCCCTGAAGCATCGCTAGACTGATAAAATCTGGCGCATTTAAGAAGGGAACAACTGCTGCCAGTGTATAAACATTTTTGGCATTATAAATCTTGGCATTATTAAGATAAATCAGTGTCTCTGGGTCTTTTTCTGCTTGCCATGCTTGGTCGAACAAATTTACTGCTAAGAGATAATTACCAGTAGCGATCGCGTTTACTCCTTCAACTTTTTTCTGTTGAGGCGGCCGATCTTTAGGATTTAAAATAATTTTTTCTCCGCAACTTATGGGGAAGTTAAGATTAAGCTTTTGGTCGCAGACGCTAATTGTTTTTGGTTCAGGTAATGGAGGGACTTGAATTTGCTGGATTCCTGTTATAATTGCGCTCGCGGCTATTGCAAACACAACCATCCAAAAAATTGGCTCTTTTATTATCCAAAAAATCGACTTCTTCATTTTTTTCCAAGTCAGGGAAGAAGTGGCCGAATTTTTACAAAGAACTGGCAACCAACTCGCACATGGAAATCTATGTTCTATGCCTTCGAGTTTTTTTCTTGCTCTGCGTAAGGCAATAGGTAAAGATTTGCCGCTTGAAAATTCTTGCAAAAAATATTTTAGGAATTTTTGCGCGATTTCGTTAGGAATATCCTCTCCCATAACGATAACGCGAGGAACTTTTAACTCTAATAATTGACGTGCCAATCCAATTCCATCGCATGAGTTAAAAATAGCTAATTGCAATCCATTTCTAACAGATTCTCTCAGCGCGTTAGCGAATTGATTGATAGTTAAACTGTTATTGGGAGGATTTTCGTTAATATAAAGAGTACCAATTGTAGAATTAGCAATGCTCTTACTATGTCCGGCAAAGAAAAGAATATCCCATCCTTGCGATTGCCATAATTGCTCGATTATTTCTTGTCGTTGCGGTTGAGGCAAAAATCGCAGATAAGCCCAGTGCCAGAATAATCTGAGCCACAATTTACGATCCTGACTCAGATCGATTCCCGTACTATCTCCAAGAATTGCTAAAATTCTGACTAAATAACTCTGAGATTTTTTTTGCGTTTCAGGACGTATATATTGCAAATTACTTAAAACAACTTCTGCATTGTCATAAATCTCAAAAAATCTCCATAAATGCCAAGGTAATCGCCACAGCAGTTCGTCATCAGTTTCGATCGCGACTAAAATTTCGTCTTGAGTAGATAGATTGGCATTAATTACTTGAACTACATGACTAAAATCGACATGATTTAACCAATCATTTATCGTCTTTTTAAGCGCTTGGCAAAGGTCATAAAACTCTTGTTCGGAAACATTTGTTAATCCCGGTTTGATTTCAATCTCTTGACTCTCTTCATTTTCTGATTCTGACTGATTATTATTTGAACTAGTGGCTAACTCTTCAATAATCTCTTCGCTAAGGCTGCGATTTTCTAGTCTTTGTAAGAGTGCTAGGTACAATGCCTGCCAATTACGATAGCAAGCAAGTATGCTGTCGGTTGAGGGCAACTTTCCAAACAGTTGTATTGTTCGATTGTTGTCTTCCCACAATTCAGATGTCACTGAGTACAAATCAGTGCTGGGATTATAATCGACAAATCTCAAGACAACCTTTTTCATAAGCGATGCACAGCGATAGAGATTGATGGGCACCTATACTATTAAAATTTGCAGGTTCCCTTTAGATAACGAAGGTTTCAACGATACTCACTCCTTCTAAACCGAGTTCGATCCCGAACTGAGTTTTTGGTTTGCATCGAAAGTACAGTAATTGTATGAAATTATCGCGTTCTCGCGCCACCGATGTCTGTAATTCTTTACCTGCACCCGATCGCAAAGTTAGACTCAGATTAGCGGGTAAATAGCGATCGCTGTTACTAGGATGCGCTTGAACGAGTACGCCATACTTATCTTCAGCTTCAGGTGCGATCGCAATTAACAAAATGATACTTTGCTGGCGCATTTGCAGTTTTAAATTCAGCAGTTTCGCCCGCTTAATCGTATTCGCAGAAGGATTGGACATACAGGGCACCATTTCGCCAAAGGTATTAACCGCCAACCATCCTGCTTGTATGGCTTCATCAAATTTGTTTTCTAACCAATGACGCAATGGTACGATCGCCTTAGCCTTTGCTTGTTCTTGTCGTTGCTGATAAAGTTGCTCCAACCAACGACTCTCATTCAATAATGCGCCCCAATGCTCGAATTTTGCCTCTAGACGCGGCGAATAGGGCGAGGGCTTACCCAGTCGCGTAATGAGTTGTTGGGCTTCATGTTCCGAGAGAACGGGCAATGCTGCAACTTCTCCTTTTTCATCCGAACAAAGCTGACAAGCTGCCCAAAGCATATCTAAATTAGTGATGACGCGATCGCTTTCTATATAATAAGTGCGATAAATTGGGTCGTAATCGGCTTTTTCTTTGAGCGTGCGTCGAGAAACAAAGCCCCATATATGCAAATAGCGATTTTCTAAATCGATTTGTACGGGTAAATAATAATCCCCCGCCAATCTGGGAATATCAACCCATTCTTGGGGAATGGCAAAATCTTGTATATCTAAGGCATCGCTGGGAATGATTACCAGACGTTTGTTTCCATAAATAATCGCTTTCCCGTTGATGACTTCCCAGATAAACTTTTCGGGAAATGGTTTTGGTTGACTTTCTAATTCTAAATTCGCTTCCATCCATTGCAAAAAAGCATTTAGACACAGGCGATTGATAAAAGCATAATGGCGACCCATTTCATTAGAATATTCTCGTGGCGATGGTTTTGCTGCGGTTAAATCTTCTTCAGAAATTTCTAACCAAATATGGTCGGAATAAATTGTACTTAAGATTTGTATGCCAGAATTCATTATTTTCACCCCAATTTAATTTTTATCTAGCTGTTGTAATACGGTCGGTAATTTGCTCTTTATCTGGGCACGAATGCGCTCTTGAACTGCTAGCGAACGAAATTGAAGTTGGATTTCAGCTTCGATTTGTTTGGTTATATTATGGTATAATTCTTGTTCGCTTGCTTTTAAAAACTCTTCAAGTTGTGTTTCAGAGATTTCAATTTGTTCGGTAATTTTTGCTGTCGTTAAACCAACGACATAAAATAACGTTAATAAGTTTTGCCTTCGCTCTTCTAACAACTTAATTGCATCGATTGTTAAGCGATCGATTTGGTCGGAGTAGTATTGAATTAATATGTTTTTAATCTCATTCAAGCCTTCAGAAGTCGGTTCGATTCCTATATTTTGTCTGATCCATTCACCAATTTGTCCTAAAATATTTTGGTGCAACGAATTGAGATGGTGATGAATTGTCGATTGATTTCTTTGCAATTCTTCAGCAATTCTGCTTTGGTTTAGATTGAAACCATACCGAAGTAAAAGAATTTGCCTGTTTTCAAAGTTTTCTATTTCGGAAAGCCAACTAGCGATAAATTGTCTTAAGGCAATTCTTGTTTGATTTATTTCCCATTGGCTTAGTAAGTCTTCATCTAAGTTTTGGTTAGAAGGTAGAATATCTATTAAAGTTGTTCCTTCTTCAAATTGACAATCGAGAGAAATAGATTGTGGCTCTAAAAATCGTCGGATCGCTCTTCCAATTTCTTCTAACCAGTCGCAAATCGTCTCTCTATCTATCTGACGAGTTTGAGAGGGAGCTAATTGATTATAGCGATCGGCAATCAGTTGGAAATGTTCTGGTTGAAATTTATTAAGCTTGACTTTAATCGACTTTTTTACTTCTTGAAGCCCTTGCCAAGCTTGCAGATATTGAGAAGCTATTTCTGGAGATTGCGATTGTTTTAACGCTTCAATTACTTGTTTGCGGCTCGATCTCGATGTTAATCCCAAGTTCGTTAACCCAATAGTAGTAAAACCCGTTAATTCTCTGACTTTAGGAAATAGACAAAACTTAATTTTATTGTCAGAAAAAGTTTTTAGCTTAGGATACAAATACCAGTAGTTAGAATTAGAATTTTGTTTGCCATTAAAATTAGAATGATTTTCATCAAAACTCCTAAAAAATTTAAGGGGATCGTTGATGACTTCAAACCCCATATTAAATAAGTCTGGTAAGAAACAAGAATAAGAACTATTTGGTATGAGACGAAGAATGGCGATCGCAACTTTTTCACAACGTCTGAAAAGAAACGAACGCCAATGTTTTTGCAGCAACAATTTTTCTGGATGCTGTCGTAATTGCTTAAAGAGATAACACGCTATTTGCGACTCTAAAGTTTCTGAGTTACATACATCTAATGAATTAAATTGTTCGCTTAACAATTCAATATGCGATCGCAACTGTTCTTCAATTCGCCAGACAACGCGACGATCTTCGATCCGTTTTGGTAGAGTATAAAAGCATTCTGGCATAACTGTCGCCTAGTCAATTCAGTTAACGAGCTAGACCAGTAATAGAAGTTTAACTCCTTATCGTTTGGTCTGCTATAACTGTATTGAGAGGAAACCACAATTATTATGCGTTTCCAACGGAATTAAATTTAACTCTCTGGTTGCATTCCCGAACCAACAGGCGCTATGTTATTCAACTGTAACTGTGGGTGGTCTTCGTTGACTTGCTGCAAATTCCACTCATTCTTAAATAGTAAAACGGGACGATTCCAATTGTCTTTGACAGTCAGCGTATTAAAAATTCGTCCTGCTTTTTCGATGGCTTCCCAACCACCCGCTACCCAACGCGCTAAATTATAAGGTAAAGCTTCTAAAGTTGTTTCTACTCCATATTCGCTCAGCATCCTAAACTGGACGACTTCAAACTGTAACTGTCCTACCGCTGCTAAAATCGGATCGCGCTTAAAATCGTCTACCGAATACATAATCTGAACTGCACCTTCTTCGCGCAATTCCTGAATTCCTTTTTGAAATTGCTTAAATTTAGAAGGATTGGGATTTTTTAGGTACGCAAAGAGTTCGGGAGAGAAGCAAGGTATCCCTTCGTATTCCAATTTTTTGCCATTATAAATCGTATCCCCGATCGCGAAAACGCCTGGATTATTCAATCCAATTACGTCTCCAGGATACGCCACTTCAATCGACTCGCGATCTTGTGCAAAAAGTTTCTGCGGACGCGACAAGCGCACGATTTTCCCCGTCCGCGCGTGATTTACCGTCATGTCTTTTTCAAACTTTCCGGTACAGACGCGCACAAAAGCAACTCGATCTCGATGTTTAGGGTCCATATTCGCTTGTAGCTTGAAGACAAACCCCGTAAAGTCTGGATAAGTGGGATCGATATGACCGATGGAAGAATTGCGTCCTTCGGGTTTAAGCGCATAATCTAAAAACGCTTCCAAAAATAACTGCACCCCGAAGTTGGTCATGGCACTCCCGAAGAATACAGGAGTCATCAAACCTGCATGAACTTCTTCTAAATCTAGTTCGCCGCCGAGTTCCGATATCAGTTCTAACTCTTCTTTAAGCTGGTAATAAAGCTCTTGTTCGAGATATTCTTCAATTTTGGGGTCGCCAAGGGTTATGACTCGTTCTTGAGCCTGCTGGCTGCCGTGGGCGCGACGTTCAAACAGGTGTATAGCCTGCGATCGCCGATCGAATACGCCTTTAAAGCGATCGCCGATGCCAATCGGCCAGTTGACGGCATAGGTTTTTAAGCCTAATTCTCGTTCGATCTCATCGAGTAATTCTAGCGGTTCGCGTCCGGGGCGATCGAGTTTGTTAACGAAAGTAAAGATGGGGAGCGATCGCAACTTACAAACTTCAAACAATTTGCGCGTCTGGGGTTCTAACCCTTTCGCCGCATCGATTAACATAACGGCATTATCCGCCGCCGCCAAAGTTCGATAGGTATCTTCGCTGAAATCTTGGTGTCCTGGGGTATCTAATAAATTAATTTGATAATCTTGATACTCAAATTGCAAGACGGTTGACGTAATCGAGATTCCCCGTTGCTGTTCCATCTCCATCCAGTCAGAAGTCGCTTTGCGTTGTGCGCGTCTTGCTTTGACTGCACCTGCTTGGTGAATCGCACCGCCGTAGAGGAGCAGCTTTTCTGTGAGGGTAGTTTTCCCTGCGTCTGGGTGAGAAATGATCGCAAAATTCCGTCTTTGTGTAACGGCTTGTTCTAATTCGGTTTGAATCTCGGTTGTCATAGTATATCTAACGCCACCCTATCATTGTAGTCAATTTTAGTACTGGCATGATGCGTCTTGGAATTAGCATAGAATCTAGCTTGGCAATTACTAATTGCGCGCTCGCGCTGTCGAATAAATAGACATAATTAGATGAATCTCGACTGCTACAAGGTCTTTAGAGAAATTAATTGGGACATTTATACTAAGATAAACCTTTCTCAAATAGTATGTTTGCGATCGCTTTATCAGTTATCCAATTTTGGATTTTGCATGAAAGGATTTTGGATTAATTCTTCAAAAGTTCCCTTACTTCCCAATCACCAATCCTCAATCCCCATTCGCCAATTTTCAATGAACTTACCCATCGTCTATCATCCCAATTACGTTGCGCCACTGCCAGAGGGACATCGCTTTCCGATGGCTAAATTTAAACTTCTTTATGAATTATTAATTGCTGACGGGATTGCTTGTCGCGATCGCATTTATTCCCCAGAAGTTCCGCCACAAAAATTAATCGAACTCGTCCATACATCCGAATACGTGCAGGCGTATTGCCAAGGAACTCTCGATCCCAAAGCGCAGCGGCGTATCGGATTGCCTTGGAGTACTGCTTTAGCCAATCGGACTCGTATTGCGGTTGGTGGAACGATTTTGACAGCCCAACTTGCTTTGCAATACGGATTAGCTTGTAACACGGCAGGAGGAACTCATCACGCATTTGCGAGTTACGGGTCGGGATTTTGTATCTTTAACGATCTTGCGATCGCGCCTCGCGTCTTGCAAAAACTTGGATTGGTAGAAACCGTCCTCATCGTCGATTTAGACGTGCATCAAGGCGATGGAACCGCGCATATTTTTGAAGGCGATCGCAGCGTTTTTACTTTTTCGATGCACTGCGAGGCGAATTTTCCTGGAACTAAGCAAAAAAGCGACCTTGATGTACCGTTACCCGTTGGTTTGGATGATGATAGATATTTAAAAATTCTAGCTCAATATCTCCCCGATTTACTCGATCTCGTCGATCCCGATTTAGTGTTATACGATGCTGGGGTAGATACTCATGTGAGCGATCGCTTAGGTAAATTATCGCTTACAAATACAGGAATTTATCGTCGCGAAATGCAGGTTTTAAGTACTTGTATTACGGCTGGTTATCCGGTCGCTTGCGTTATCGGTGGTGGATACGCCGACGATCTCAATGGATTAGTTTATCGTCATTCTCTCGTCCATCGAGCCGCTCAAGAAATCTATCGGCAATATTTATGTTAATACTCTTTTTTTAGTAGTGGCGATCGCGATGGGGAATCACGTGTTTTCCTATGTTCGATCGAGCTAAGATACAAAGAAAAAAAGCCCTTTCCCCCTTACCATGAAACCCTTTCCCCGTTCTAAAGCAAGAAGTCTAATCTAATTCATGTCTTCATTACCCATAAAATCCTCTTCATCATCTTCGTCAACTGACATATCGCCTCCAAAACTGCGTTGAGGAGGAATCGCCGCAATAATCGCATCAATTACTTTACCTACAGGTATAATTTCTAAGCCTAAATCGTCTGGAAAAGCTTGTCCTTTGGGAACGATCGCGCGTTTAAATCCTAATTTAGCCGCTTCTTTAAGTCGCAGTTCCATTTGCGAAACTAAACGGATCTGTCCTCCCAATCCTACCTCGCCGATTAACACGGTACGCGGATCGACGACGCGATCGCGAAAACTAGCAACCACAGCAATTGCCACTCCTAAATCCGCCGCAGGTTCTTCGACTCCCAATCCACCCGCCGAAGCAACATAAGCATCCAATTTCGATAAAGGAATGCCGACTCGCTTTTCTAATACTGCCAGGATTTGTTGCAAGCGACTATAATCAACTCCTGTAGTCGAACGACGCGGCGAAGCATAACTAGTAGGACTGACTAATGCTTGCAACTCGACGACAATCGGACGGGTTCCCTCGCAAGCAACTACCGTCGCCGTACCGGGTGCGAGTTCGTCGCGGTTGCCCAAAAATAACTCCGAAGGATTATCAACCTCCTGCAACCCGTGTTCTACCATTTCAAAGATACCGATTTCGTGAGTAGCTCCGAAACGGTTTTTAACCGATCGCAACAAACGATGAGAAGCATAGCGATCGCCCTCAAAATACAATACCGTATCGACTAAGTGTTCTAATACCCTCGGCCCCGCGATCGCGCCTTCTTTAGTAACGTGACCGACAATAAATAAGGTAATATTCTCGCGCTTTGCCACTTGCATCAGTGCTGAAGTACATTCTCGCACCTGCGCCACCGAACCGGGAGCCGATGTTAGCGAGGCGAAATAAAGGGTTTGAATACTATCGATAATCCCAACTTGCGGTTTAAGCGATTCCAATTCTCGCAAAATCTCTTCTAAATCCGTTTCGGGGAGAACGTAAAGATTAGAATCGTTATTTCTAGAGCCATCTTTTGACGATTTACGGTCTTTTTTTGCCTTGCCATTGCTCGTATTCTCTTCTGGTGCAGAAGTAGTAGATTGCGTCGCTACGCCTAAGCGAGAACCGCGTAACTTAATTTGCTGTCCCGACTCTTCCGCCGATACATAAAGAATCCTGGGCAAGCGCTGGGATAGTTGGTTAGCGACTTGCAATAGTAGGGTTGATTTCCCAATACCAGGATCTCCCCCAATTAAAACTAACGACCCAGGAACGATACCGCCTCCTAACACGCGATCCAACTCTCCGTAACCAGACGCAAATCGCTCTTGAACTTCTTGAGTAATTTGAGAAAAGCGCACCGATATTCTCGGTTGAGCGGGGCCTGATGCTTTGCCAGTCGGTCGCGTCGTCGATTGCCAGCCTCCGCGATTTGGCCCGGTCGTACTTGATGGGACGATTTGTTCTTCTAGAGTGCCGTAAACTGCGCAGCTTGGACATTTACCTAACCACTGAGGCGATTCTGCTCCACAAGCACTACAAACGTAAACGGTTCGAGATTTGGACATTGAACTTTTTTTAAATAATTGTTAAATACGCTCAGATAACGAGCAAAATATCCACCAGCCTAAACAATTAAGTAAACCTTAAAAAATGCTCGTTTATGCCAACTGGGTAAGCATTTTCAGGATTAATAATAACGGGAAAGCGATATTCTATAAACAGAAGCATTCACAATTTAACTTAAAAATTAGCAATCCAACTTCAAAAAGGAGTATTAAGTAACTTGGAGACTCATAAAGAAAAAATCTTGGTTGTGGACGATGAAGCTAGTATTCGGAGAATTTTAGAAACTCGTCTTTCAATGATTGGCTACGATGTAGTAACGGCGGCTGATGGTGAAGAAGCTCTCGAAGTCTTTCATCAAACCGAGCCGGATTTGGTCGTTTTAGATGTCATGATGCCCAAGCTCGATGGCTATGGCGTATGTCAGGAACTCCGCAAAGAATCAGATATCCCCATCATTATGTTAACGGCTTTGGGCGATGTTGCCGATCGCATTACGGGTTTGGAGTTAGGAGCCGATGACTACGTAGTCAAACCCTTCTCCCCCAAGGAACTAGAAGCTAGAATTCGTTCTGTCCTGCGACGGGTTGACAAAAATGGTGCCCCAGGGATTCCCAGTTCGGGAGTCATTCACGTAGGCTCGATTAAAATAGATACTAATAAGCGTCAGGTTTACAAAGGCGACGAGCGCATCCGTTTGACGGGAATGGAATTTAGTTTGCTTGAGTTGCTGGTAAGCCGTTCTGGAGAACCTTTTTCACGGTCTGAAATTTTACAAGAAGTTTGGGGTTACACGCCCGAACGCCACGTCGATACTCGCGTGGTTGACGTTCATATTTCTCGTTTGCGGGCAAAGTTAGAAGATGACCCCAGCAATCCAGAATTAATTCTCACCGCACGGGGAACGGGGTATTTATTTCAACGCATTCTAGAACCAGGAGAAGAGTAAGAAAATGATGAATGATGAATGATGAATGATGAAAAGTGGGAGTTCAAAGTTCAACCGAGATCCAAAGTTCAAAAATTTAGGAGTTCAATGGTAAACATTATTCCTAATTCTAATACCCACTCACCAATGACTCTTGACCAATGAGTAAATCCGATCCCAATCGAGTTTTGCGGCTGCTTCCTCTGGTAGTAGGAGGATTAGGAGGAACGCTGCTGCTAATTAATCGTTTAACCACTAGCCAGCTTACAGAATCGCAAGCGCGTTCTGATGTCATGGGCGTTATTTTGAGTGCGTTTTTGATTCTGGTTGGTTTAATTTGGCAGCAAATCCAGCCGCGATCGTCCGATGCGGTTACGCTTATTGGTAAAGAGGGAATGGAACTAGCTCATGATTTGCCCGATGAGGTTAAAACCGAACTCGCTTGGGCATCTCACCTTTTGCTAACGAATACTACAACTAAATCGTTAGTCGTTTGCGATCGCGATAAAGTTCTCTTGCGGCGAGGCGTTTTAGGTTCCAATCCCAACGTTAAACTAGGCGCGATCGTTCGGCGAGTTATAGAAACTCAAAAACCCGTCTATTTTGTCGATCTAAAACTCTTTCCAGGGCGAATAGAATTCGATTATTTACCAGAGAATACCCAAGGAATTATCTGTCAGCCGATGGGCAAGCATGGCGTTCTCATTTTAGGAGCTAATGCACCTCGTAGCTACACCAAACAAGATGAAAACTGGATTGAAGGAATTGCCGATAAATTAGGAGAAACCCTCAGCCGCTACAGCAATGAAACTATGGCTCCGCAATCTTAAGAGATTATTTACCAAGTTAACCCCAAAATAGATAGTTATACGGAAAAACTCACTATAGTATTCCTATCTAAGGTTTAATACCGTGTAGCAATCTCTAAAGTTAGAGACTATCATGCTGAAATTTGAAGATAATTGTTATCCTGAAAAAAAATTGTCCGAACCTCAAGTTCCTTCATCTCATACAATTTATGCAGTTCTAGGTTTTCTTAATGAATATATTGGCAGAACGATCGCTCAAAATGGTGACTTGGTAGAACATTTTTGGGTAAATGAAACTAAGAAAGCTGACATATTTGAAAAGTATTTAATGTGCTTAGTTGATGAGTATTGCCTTCAAACTTCTGTGCGACGAGAGATGTCAGAAGGACATACATATTTCTTGTCTGCTGAGATAACCGAATTAATTAACTCTTTTTACTTGAAACACAATTTGACTGGAACTGACTCGAATGGAAACCCAGCTTACACAACAGGACAAGGCTTTTTTCAGCAGAATACTGGAAGAATTTCAGCAGATGTATTTCCATCTGAAGATCGAGAAGCTAAACTTTCATATTTGATTGGCGTACATCAGCGCTATGGTGAGGAGAATATGTTTTTGTTTGCTAATGCCTACCACAAAGCTCAACTTGTATATCAACTACTTCAAGAACTTGGAAGCCCCAGTGTAGTACTCGTTTATGCAGATCCCGATCGAGCGCCAAGCCCTTTTCGGGTAGCGTTTGAGCCAACAGCAGAACTAATAGATCGGTTTTGCTTGCGTGCGTTCAATAACAGTACAGGCTAACAATCCTGATATGTGGTGCTGTCGAGATCTAAGCAGCTAGTGACCAAAAACATTAGATTTCTAATTTTTACTTCATAAATAGTTATGCCGCTGAACCTTGAGTGGGGACAGCAACCTAAAAGTTACCTGTGAGCGTTCGGAACCCAGGCAATTGCGATATTGTAGGGCGACCAGATGGGAATTGTATTGTCACCATGACAGCCGATGCAAAGGCGGTTCGAGCCGCCAGTGCCCAAGGCGTTAATTTCAACGTCTGTCTTCATCTCCCTTACCCGTTGACAGGTTGCTGAATCATGCAAAAAACAATTCCAGCCCATCTCGTCAGTACATATCAGTTGCTTCAATGCGCCTTTCCCCAAGGTATCGAAGAGCGAGAATATCTTCCCTTGCTGTCAATCCTCTATAAAGAAATGTCAGATCGGTGTTTGGCTCAAGTGATTGCTGAGTTTACCGAAAAAGAGTATCCTGCCGTCTTGAATGATGTGTATCGAGTTGGAGCAGCAGAAACATTTTCATCTGCGGTTGAAGAAGTGCTAGATAGCGTTAAGCAGAAATTGATTCGCTGCGATTACGATAAGTGGTTACTTGAAAGCTAGGCGTGTTGGTCAACAGTTTAACAAGTCAAACCAATTCGCAATTACCAATTCACCGATGCTCCACAGGCTAGCTCGCGTCCGCGTCGGTTCGCAATTATAAATCAGTGGGGGCTATTACCCACCACGCTCAAATAGACCACCAAATCTATGATTGTGGTGGGGGCTTGTACCCACTTTAATTACGAATTACGAATTATTTGGTCATTGGAGCGGCGGTTGAAACACTCTTAGTCTACGTTCTAGTTTACTTACCACCGCACAACTTTACGCTTAGATTTTTAATTTTTACTACATAAATAACATCCAACTAGCTTCATCATTTCTTTAAAATATTCGGGGATTTTCTCAGGGTTTTTTAAAGTTTCGATGAAACTAGTGAAAATACGTAGACATTCGCCCCGCGAAATGTTATCAAGGTATTATTGGTAGGGGTTAAATTGGTTGGTTAAGAGGGACTGTCAAAAGTCGTTTATAGAAAAATAATAGACTTTATCTTTTTTGAGAGAGAGCGCTATATAGATAAACTTTCAGTCCCTTTTCTTTTTTATCAATTTTCTAGTATTAACTTAAAATAAAAAACTTGAGCAGCGATCGCCGCAATAATCTCGGTAAAATTTTTTGTATTATATGCAATGCAAAAAGACAGTAATTTTTATTTTTTATCGTAAATATGGCTCTTTATCTAGCGTTGAGTTTTTACTGAGTAACCGTTTAAAAATTTTAAATTATATTAAGTCCGGTAAATCACTTATGATTAAGCTCCGATTTGAACCCACCAGTTAAAGCCTGTTAACCCTCGAATGAGGTTTGGCTGTTGGAGTAAAGATTGGCAGCGATCAAATTAAGACATCTTCTAAATCATCAAGTGTCTCAAATGATTGATTGGCAATAGGCTCGTCAACTAAAGTCCATAACCGTTCTGCTGGTTGTAACTCCGGTGAATAAGATGGCAAAAAAATTAAATGTAATCCTTCAGGAATCTTTAACTTCTGAGTGATATGCCATCCAGCTTGGTCAATAGCTAAAAGAATACGTTTTTTAGCACCCAAGCCAAATTCATGAGCAAAATCGGCTAAAACTTGATTAAACAGTTTTGTGTTGACATAAGGAAGAATCCAATAATAACTTTCTCCACTTCGCGGATGGACAAAAGCATATAACCATAACCATTGAAAACGCCAATTTACATGAGCAAGCGGGTTTTCCCCTTCCGGCACATAAACTCGCCGCATAATTGGTTTCAATCCCAGACGATGTTCATCTTCACACCACAATTGAATTTCTGCATCTGGGTAAGTGGTTTGAAGTTCTTGAACTTGTGCTGCTAGTTTTTTTTCCAGGTTTCTTGTTCAACTAGGTCGCTTTTGGTGTGCGATGGACGCGGAACTCTTAATCTAAAAGTCATCTGCCTTAACATCTCCCATCCCCTTTGTCGGCTAATCGTCGTTCCTGTTACTTGAGTTAACCAATCTGCTACTTTTCTCCCGTTCCATAATCCTCCATCTGGGGCTTTTTCTTGTAATACCTGCCACAGTTGCGCTTGTTGGAGATCGTTCACTAATGACTTGGCACCTTGGTTCAATTGTCGGCGATCGCCTAATCCTTTAACTCCTAGCTCGTTGTACCTTTTGACTAATGCGTAGATCCATGTTCTGCTATAGCCAGTTATTTGTGCTACTTCCTCAGTTTTTTTGCCTTGTGCCAATAACCAGATAATTTGATACTGACGGCTTTCTACAACGTCTTTGGCTTGACGGTAACTTTTTTCTAACTCACAGACGCTTAAATGCTTAGCTATATTAATTCGTTTGGGCATTGGTCATGTTTATACTCTCTCCTCTTATAATAATCAATTATGCGGACATGATATTACATAAAAAGACAAGGACGCGCCAAAGCTTTTTGTAATAATTTTTTATATTCTGAATTATCGATAATATAAGAGCCAAATCTTTCTAAATGAGGATTTTGTAATTGAGCGTCAAACAATAAAAAACCTCGCCGTCTTAGATGTTCGACAAGCTTCACCATCGCTACTTTTGACCCTTCAGGAATGCGATAAAACATCGATTCTCCAATAAAAAGTCCTTTGATAGCAATTCCTAATATTCCTCCTGCTAAGCGATCGCCTTGCCAAGTTTCAAAACTATACGCCCATCCAGCTTGATATAATTCTAAATAAATCTCTTTTAAATCGGAAGAAATCCAAGTCGTTTCTCGATTGGCGCATCCTTCGCACACCGCACGAAAATCTCGATTAATTGCTACGGTAAAACGTCCTTGATTGATAGCGCGACGTAAAGAAGTAGGATAGCGAAAGCGATCGTCAAGGGGAATCAGCGTGCGATGGTAGCTGCGATACCACCCCAATAAATTATCGTCGTCCGCCATCAGAAAATAGCCCTGGGAATAGGCATCGACGATCGAGGAAACATTAACTCGCATAACTTACCGTTCCATGGCGGCGATCGATTTTGGCACTGCTGCGGTTAGAACTTCGTTACCTGTTGAGGTAACCAGCACGTCATCTTCAATCCGAATCCCAATGCCGCGCCAGCGATCGGGCACCTCTGGCTGACCTTCTGCCGGCTGAATATCCGACTTGATGTAGATCCCTGGTTCCACAGTAATGACTTGCCCCGGTTGGAAGGTGTGCCAGGTTTCCCCGGTTTTGCGTCCGCCCACATCATGGACATCTAGGCCCAGCCAATGGCCTGTGCCATGCATAAAGAAGGGTTTGTACTTTTCT
>JALOOL010000079.1 GCA_025454425.1 Hydrococcus sp. Prado102
TACTACCCGGTACGTTTAGCGGCGATGGGAGACATGATGTAAGCTACTGGCTGCCCAGCCAACGACGCATTCAGCAGATAGTTACTCAACACTTCGACCATATTCCTGAAGATAGTACCGAGTATAGCGAAGCGCAAGAGTCCGATCCAACTTCTTTGAGAATTGCCATTCAAGATAGTACCGACGACCCAGAAGCCGTACAAGCGATGGTCAACTATCTTCAACAAGCAGGTTATAGCAGAGTCTTTATCAGCAACCGCTGGAAAGAACCTTTAGAAACGAGTCGTATCGTTGCGCAAATAGGAGATGATGGAGGAGCCGCAGCCCTACGCGCTAAGTTAGGTTTTGGCGAAGTACTAGTTGAGAGTACTGGTTCGTTAGCTTCCGATATTACGATTCAATTAGGGAAAGATTGGCAAGCACTTAAAGATTCTGCACCCCAAGAATCGGCGGTTAGTTTTTAACAGAAATCTTGCAGCAGTCGCATTAACGGCTCCTGCGATCGTTTTCCTGGCTTAATTGAGTTCTGTCAGGGAAATTGTTGTGGCGAGCCTCGATACTGCATAATCGTTAAGGGTAGCCGTAATAAGCTTGCAGCAAAAGTTGAAATTCCGAACTTTCTCTTCACAGAAGACGGCAATTCCCTCCAAAAAACACTAACAAATCCCAAGCGAGTATAAAATAAGGTCAGTTTAGCGCCGAGACATTCTAGATACAGGGGCTGGCTCGCTACCTCGATTAAATGCTGTGCCAGATAGGTTCCTATCCCCTGCTTGCGCCAATCTCTTGCAACTACTAAACTCCCTAATTCTTGCGCTCCCTCAAAAGAGCGTAACTGTCCGCAAGCAATCATTTTTTCTTGGCGATCGATAACCCAAAATTGTTCCCAGCGTAACTGAGTAGGATCGAGTTTAGCACTCAGAACTAATTTCCGAATTCTCCAGATATCATTAGCCGTCGCCTGACGGAGCAAGCAGCCATCTGGCAAAGTAGAAGAATAGCGATCCCTCATAAATTCCTTAAGATTTCCAAACAATCCCTCAAATTCCTTTCTTTGTCGATGTCATATAAGACACAGTACGATCTTAAATAAATAAGCCGCTTTAATCTTAATTTAGCCGCATCGCGCCAACAATAAAAAAATGAAAATTATTTCAAAAAAAAGATCGCTTCCTCCCAAATTTATCATCAGACTGGGAAAATTTGTCTGGACAACACTTTGGCATTTAATGATGTCAAATCTTGCTCCGCGCGACGCGAAAGGAGCCTATATTCGTCCGGCGAGTGCTTTTAGAAATGTTATTTCAACTGACAAAGAAAATCCTTATCAACCCGCCGCAGGACGGTATCATTTAATTGTAGGATTGAGTTGTCCTTGGGCGCACCGAACCTTAATTGTAAGAGCGATTAAAGGACTCGAAGATGTCATTTCTGTGACTCTTGTTTCTCCCGCACCAGAAGAAGGCGGTTGGGTATTCGAGAAACCAGAGGAGGACTGCCGCACGTTAGCTGAATTTTACCAAAAAGTTAAACCAAGATACGAGGGACGCTTTACTGTTCCAGTGCTATTCGATCGCCAAACAAAGACTATTGTTAATAATGAAAGTGCAGAGATTATCGTCGTACTCAACTCTCAATTTAACGAGTGGGCAACTAATCCTAGTTTAGATTTGTATCCAGAAGAACTCAAAGATCAGATCGACGCATGGAATGAAAAGATCTATCATGCAGTGAATAATGGCGTGTACCGTTGCGGTTTTGCTCAAACTCAAGAAGCTTACGAGCAAGTCTGTCAAGAATTATTTGCTACTTTAGATGAAATTGATACGGTTTTGCAAGAAAATCGCTATCTGTGCGGCGATCGCATTACTCTAACAGACGTGCGTCTTTTTACAACGCTATTTCGTTTTGATGCGGTCTATTACGGATTGTTCAAGTGCAATCGTAAAAGAATACAAGATTACAAAAACCTTGGAGCATATCTGCGCGAATTATATCAACTTCCTGGAGTAGCCGATACTTGCAATCTCGAAGCAGTCAAGCGAGATTATTATGGAAATCTTTTTCCACTTAATCCTGGCGGTATTATCCCTTCTGGCCCAGAATTAACCAATCTTCTCGAACCCCACGATCGCAATTTCAGTTATCAGTAATCAGTTATTAGAGTTCAAAGTTCAACCGAAATCCAAAAATTTAGTAGTTCAATAGCAAATATTCGCTCCAATCAACATTCCTCAGTCACTATTCACCAATCCCTAATCACCAATCTCCAAGATGAAAAAATTTTTTATACTGCGCCAATCGTTTGTCCAATTCTGCACGATCTTATTTTTAGCGTTAATCGTTAGCATAGGCATTCAAATAATCCATCCTCATCCAATCGTTGCTCAATCGGATACTGCCCTTCGTTCGGAAGTTACCAGTTTGCGATCGCGCGTTTCTCGTCTAGAAGCTGAAATTCGTTCGGTGGGACGGTCGGGAACCCGTCCTATTACTCCATCCGAACCCCGTCAAATCACTCCCCCACAAGAGGTTAACGGCGTTGCTGTCGGAAGCAGCGACCCCATGTTCGAGCGTTTGGCGACTCTGGCGATCGAATTGAAAGAACGAGTCACTAGTTTAGAAAAGCGGGTAACGCAAATCGAACAAAAAACTTAATTTTTAAACTTGAGTATAAATGCTTACAAATTTTCTGCGCTTGTCTGGCTAAATTAGAACAATAATTCTTAAAATATTAAATTTCCAACCAAAGAGTGACTTTGTATGCAGGAAACCCCTCCCGGTCAAATGACTTGGAAACCCGATGGCGCACCCGAATCAGGAATATTACATCTTCGGCATTATTCTTCGGAATCTTGGCGACCTTACACGGAATTTCCCGAATATGTCGTACCCGATCCCCCAAAAGATGAATTATCAGAAGGTTATGCTACTTTTTTGGCATTGCTCAAAAAACAATGGCAACTTGTCTAACTTGCGCGGGATTACCAAAAAAATTTTCTATGTTATATTAAAAATTGTAAAGAACTTTAGGGATGACTTTACAAAAGCGTCTATTTGTGAGCTAAAAAGGAGATGAGGTTCTATAGGTTATGACATCCATGCCAGTTAATCAGCTATCCGTTGAATTATTAGCCAATGAGTTTTTCGCAAGATCGGCAGGAAGATGGAAATCTCAACGGCGCTATTACACTCTCAAACAGGATGTCGAACCTCAAGAAGTCGTTAGCGATTTAACCATTCGATTTTTGGAGCAAGGATCGCCAGAACTCATCAAATTAGCACAACTGCATCGCCTAGAAGATGAGAGCGCCTTATTATGCGGGACTGAAGTAACTTGGGAAAGTAACTATACTGGAAAATCTCGCAAGCCATCGATAGGCTCTACCATATTTGGAGTTAAAGATAATATTTTGTATCGCGATCGCGGTTTCGCCACTACAGAACCCGTTATCGCAATTTATTCATTTCCCAACCCGAAAACCCTTTGCTTGAGAACGGAATATAGCGGGTCGGTCTTCGAGGAAGAGATTAAATTAATTGGAGATAATTATAGAACTCGACAAACCATTATTTCGCGAGCCGGACAAGAACTCACAATCGGTCAATACTTAGAGAAACGACTTGCTTAAGCCATCAAAAGCCAAAGAGTCAAGCAAAAGCCATCCAGAATCGTAAAGATTACAGATTGTTACTTTGTTTTTAATAAATGAGACGAGGGTATCTCTCGTCTCGTATTTTCAATATCGATTGGTCAAGCGTTTTTGACTAAATCGAATAACAAAGTAACTTTTTTAAGATTTAAGGAGAGCTCAATGCTTGACGCTTTTTCCAGAGCAGTAATGAATGCTGATAGCAAAACCGCTTGTATTGGTGGCGAAGAATTAGCTTCTCTCAGAAAATTTATTGCTGAGGGTAACAAACGCTTGGATGCAGTTAACGCGATCGCGAGTAACGCTAGCTGCTGCGTATCTGATGCCGTCGCTGGAATGATCTGTGAAAACACAGGTTTAATCCAAGCTGGCGGTAACTGCTACCCCAACCGTCGCATGGCTGCTTGCTTGCGAGATGGCGAAATCATTTTGCGCTATGTTACCTATGCTTTATTAGCTGGCGATGCTTCCGTTCTTGACGACCGCTGCTTAAATGGTTTAAAAGAAACCTATGTTGCATTAGGCGTACCCCTCCAGTCTGCTGCTCGCGCGGTTTCGATCATGAAAGCCGTCAGCGTTGCACACATCAACAACACCAACAAAATGTACGAAGGTACGAGCAAGTTCCGCAAGATGGAAACTATTCAAGGCGACTGCTCCGCTCTATCTTCTGAAGCAGCTAGCTACTTCGATCGCGTTATTGCGGCTCTGAGCTAAGCCAACGCTAATCGAATTTAAACCAACTGTCAAAAATTTATTCTGGAGTGGAGATATCCAAACATGAAATCAGTTGTTACTACCGTTGTGAGCGCTGCTGATGCAGCAGGACGTTTTCCTAGCAATTCCGATCTAGAGTCAGTTCAAGGTAGCATTCAGCGTGCGGCTGCTCGCTTAGAAGCTGCTGAAAAACTCGCTTCTGGTATCGATGCCGTCACCAAAGAAGCTGGCGACCTCGTTTTCAAGAAGTTCCCTTACCTCAAAGAAGCTGGTCAAGCTGGCGAAAACCAAACCAAAGTTGACAAGTGCTATCGCGATATCAAACACTACCTGCGCCTAATCAACTATTGCTTAGTAGTTGGCGGTACCGGCCCTCTCGATGAGTGGGGAATTGCCGGACAGCGCGAAGTTTACCGCGCTCTAGGACTCCCTACCGCTCCTTATGTAGCTGCGTTTGAATACACTCGCGATCGCGCTTGCTCTCCTCGCGATATGTCTCCTCAAGCGTTAGTTGAGTTCCGTGCTTACCTCGACTACGTAATCAACTCCTTGTCTTAAGTAGGCAGGTTGACTAAAGTGTCAGTCTCGATTTAATCGTGAAGGACTCTCAGTTCGTTGCTTTGCCCGATCCGGGTTAAGCAACCAGCCAAGAGTCCTTTTATCGTGTTATTTATAAATAATGACCAATAATTCCGAGCAGAGTACAAGCCCTCGGATCGATTTGTAAGGTTAATCCAAAATCCAAAATCCTTTCATCGGATGACAACAGATTCTTTATTTGAACGACTCAAACACCCCAATCCTCACCTACAGGAAAGAGCAATGCGGGAAATAGCCGAAACTCGCGATGAAACTACGATTCCTCGTTTGATGGGGATCTTGGGCGAGGAAGATGTCGCTTATCGGCGGGTGGCGGTAAAAGCATTAGGCGCGATCGGAGCGGATGCCGTACCGTCAATAGTAGAATCGTTGCTAAATAGCGACGATGCGACCGTTCGCTCTAGTTGTGCGAAGGCATTGGCACAAGTAGCTGTCAACCATCCCGAAGTCCCTTTTCCCGTCGAAGGATTGCAGGGATTAAAAGCCGCACTGAACGACCCCAGCCCCGTCGTAAATATTCCAGCAGCGATGGCTTTAGGGGCAATTGGGACTCCTGCGTTGGAAATTTTGACTGAAACGCTCAAAACAACAGATAACGTTGCTGTAGCCGTCGCGATCGTTAATGCGCTCGGTTCTTCTGGAGATGAGAAGACAACAGAATTGCTTACAGAATTGAGTAACGATGAATCCGTCGATAGTTACGTGCGCGAGTCAGCAGTTAGTGCTTTATCGCGTTTAGATTTGGTTAGGAAGTATACAAGAAGTGACGATTAATGTTTTAATTTAAGCATTGCTAGTAGAGAAGCGATATACTGTGTCTCTACTCCTTGCGTTGTGGGGTCAAGGAAGGTTTTTATTATAAGCGATCGCGCCATTTTTCATCGATTTCTGTTATTTAAGTCGCACAAAGCTTTAGCTTTCTGCTCTGTATCAGTCGCCATTTCTACCAGTTCGAGCAGAGTTTTTTCATTGTAGTTCTCGCAGGCGATCGCTAATCTGTTTAACACTCTTTTAGCTTCTATAACCCGACGCAACTCCGTTTCTAAATCTTCTCCATTTGTTTGCGAATGGCGTTATTCATCGAGTTGATTTGTGAAGCATGAAATGATGGAGGCATTAGGCTGTGAATAGTATGGTCGAGTCCATCGTGCATTACATCCGTTGGAAGTACAGAATGATCGAGTCCTAATGTATGCCCAATTTCATGAGCGATCGTATTAGCAATTAAGTTAGATAATTGATTGGTATTTAAGAAAAAGCATCAAACAGAAGATTAGTAATAGCTTCTCTATTTTCACGAGCAATTTCCATTCCCGATACGTCTATCCAAATGCAATAGCGAACATCCCCATTTTTATCCTCTATTAAAGTTTGTCCGCAGGAAGGACAAAATTCCCACTGAGGTTGGATGTGAGAACGACATCCCCGACAGCGAGGTTTTGGAGGTCTAGTCAAGTCTATATGGGACTTAAACAATCCTAATGAACAAAGTAGGCTATACAGCTTAATCGGTTATCTGCTATATCATATTTGCCGTTAAGCCTTGTTGTCTTCCGAAAAATCACTTATATAAAACTTTAAAAAAATTTAATTTGCCTTAAAAATCAGTAAAAGTACGGTTGAATTAAATAGCTTAATATGTGCCAGATTTGGAGACGCTTCCTAAATCAACTATTCTTACATCAAGGTTGAGCGATCGAACAAAATTCAATCTAGTCAAGAGATTATGAGGTTTAATTCGGCTTAAAATGCTTCTTTTGCACGTTTTCTAGCTTCGCTGTGAAAATGCGATCGCCATTGTCTTAAAAAAAATTTATACTCAATCGTTTTCTGTAATTACCTGCGGTGGAATCGCATCTTTCAATTTTTTGCTTATTTTTATCGGCGATGTGTTAGCTTACACCTGATGCGAGGAGATGATGAAGTTGAAACTAGCTTATACGATCAAAGACTGGTGGCGATCGCTCGAAAAGTATCCTAACAGTAATTGGGGATTTTCGATTGTTTTGTTGGCGTTTGTTTGTGGGTTGGCGTTTCTGTGGAATTTAGGCAGTATTGGATTGATTGACGAAACCGAACCTTTATTTGCAGAAGCTGCCCGTCAAATGACGGTAACGGGAGACTGGATTACTCCCTATTTCAATGGAGAAACCCGATTCGATAAACCGCCTCTGATTTATTGGTTGATGGCGATTGGCTACAAGCTTATCGGAGTCAATGAGTGGGCGATTAGATTGCCTTCTGCACTAGGGGCGATCGCGCTAACTATCTTCTGCTTCTTTACCTTACGTTATTTCGGTTTCGCAACGCCAGCAGCGGCGCAATCTACTCAGCAACCAACCACTCAGCGTCAATTATGGCTGTCTGCTTGGATTGGTGCTGCGTTAGTGGCTTTTAATATCCAAACCCTCGCTTGGGCGCGTCAAGGCGTTTCTGATATGCTGCTGAGCAGTTGTATGGGAGGGGCTTTATTTTGCTTTTTCTGGGGCTACGTTAATCAGTTACCAGTAATAGAAGTCGAAAGTCGTTGGCGTAGCCCGTCCCTTGGACGTAAGTCGAAAGTCGAAAGTAAAAATTCTTCCTTGTCCTCCTTGTCTTCCTTGTCTCCAACTCTCTCACTCCCTAACCGTTGGTATTTAGGATTTTACATACTAAGTGCGCTAGCTGTTTTGACGAAAGGGCCAATCGGAATTGTTATTCCTGGACTGATTATTATCTCTTTTTTGCTTTATGTCGGGAAATTACGCGAAGTTTTGCAGGAAATGAGAGTAATAATAGGAGGGCTAATTTTTTTAGCTATTTGCGTACCTTGGTACATATTAGTTACTCTAAAAAATGGCGATGCTTTTATTAATTCTTTCTTTGGTTATCACAATGTAGAACGTTTTACTAGCGTTGTTAACAATCATTCCGCACCCTGGTATTTTTACTTTTTAATCGTATTGGGGTTGTTTGCGCCTTGGTCGATTTATTTACCTTTTGCGATCGCGCGTCTACAGTTTTGGAAGCGTTCTTTTTGGAAGAAACAACCTCGTCACGCTCATCTAAGTTTGTTTGCGCTTGTTTGGTTTTTTGATATTTTTATCTTTTTTACAATTTCTGTCACCAAACTACCTAGTTATGTGTTGCCTTTAATTCCTGCGGCAACGATACTTGTTTCTTTAGTTTGGAGCGAAGAATTATCTCGTGTTTTTGATGATAAATTTACAATTAATAATTCAGGATTAAAAATTAGTGTTATTTTTAATATAATTTTATTATTAATTTTAGCGGCTGCTTGTTTCTCGATTCCTAGCTTGGTCGGTAGCGATGCAGCTATGAAATATTTATCAGAGTTAATCAAACAATCGGGAGTGCCTTTATGGGGAGGAATTATATGGGCGATCGCGGGAATCATTTGTTTATTTTTATTTTGGAAAAGAGCAAATTGGCGCTGGATAATTTGCGTTAATTTAGCTGCCTTTACTGCGTTTATAATTTTTTTCCTCAACCCAATTTATTTTTTAATGGATGAAACCCGTCAACTTCCTTTGAGAGAACTTTCAGAAGTCGTGACGCAGGTAAGAGAACCTGAAGAACAGTTGATGATGATTGGTTTTAAAAAGCCAAGTGTCGCTTTTTATACACGACAAAAAGTTAGTTTTTTCTGGACGATTGACGAACCAGCTACAGAATTTTTACAAAATCTGACTAATAGTTCTTCTAATACTTCTACTATTTTACTTTTAGGACAACCTAAAGAAATTGCTGAGACGGGATTGCGATCGCAAGATTATCAAATTATTGGCAAACAATCTTCTTATCAATTAATTCGTGTTGGGATTCAAAAACTTTTAAGTTTAAAAAGATAGTTTCAATTTTAAGATACGTGCTATTTACGGTTAGAAATCGAATTAGGTTATTTTGAGGTTATGGATAAGACGGTAAACTTAAACGATAAAAAACTGATTGAAGAAACTCTGTACGGTCGGTGTGCAACGGGATTGTTAGATGGAATTTTTACTAATTCTTGAATTACTAAGTATATAAAATACCTCTTGACTTCCCTGTCTTTTCTTCTCTGCCTTCTCAAATTCTAGGTCGAATTCCTCTACTTTCTTTTCATCGATTTTATAAACATCGCTCTCTTTATAAATCCATTTTTCATCTTTTAGTGATTCTTCGATTAGTTCCTTTACCAACATTGCGCTTGGATATATTTCGTTTTCCAGCGCTATATCGAATCTACTACTACTCTTAAACCCTAAGTTTACATAATTACTTGGATTTCCGAAAATTACTACTGCTTCATGTTTTAGTTCTTTTGCCTTTATAAATGAATGTTCTATAAGCTTTTTCCCAAAGCCTTTTCTTTGATACTCAGGAAGAATACTGACGGGACCAAACGTCAAAATAGGTTTCTCTCTTCCGTTTCCACTTACTAATTTAGCTTTTGTATACATAATATTGCCGATTATTTTTTTATCTTTTTCAATTACATAATCCAATTCGGGAATGAAGTCTTCATGTTTTCTCATTACATGAACCAGATAATGCTCATTACAGCCAGGAACATAGATATTCCAGAATGCCTTTCTCGTTAATTCTTCTACGATTCTATAGTCTTCGCTTTTTTCATTGCGAATAATGTAATCCATATATCCTCCTACTGCCGAAGGTGCCCATCTAACTATTTATTCTACGGAATTGTTCTGTATAACTCCCCTTTTCAGAGATGATATATAGAATTTTTTCGCATAACATTCTTATTTAGAATATTCAACAGAATAATTCTGTATTATCCCCTGATAATAGCAATTTAAATAAAGCGAAAAGCGATCGCCCAATCGATAAATTCAACGTTCTTTTAACTGTACCGAACGATTAAACCAGTTCATCCCCGAAGCAATAATAAGATTGAAAATCAAATAAGTCGTCATGACAACAATTAACATTTCTACCGACTTTCCGGTTTGGTTGGAAATCGTGTTAGAAACGGCATAAATATCGGTATAGCCGATCGCGACGGCTAAACTAGAGTTTTTGGCTAAATTCAAAAATTCGCTGGTTAGAGGCGGAATCATCACTCGTAAAGCTTGGGGGAAAATAACCAAGCGCATAATTAAACCTGGTTTTAATCCTAACGCTCTTGCGGCTTCCCACTGTCCTTTGTTAACCGATTGAATGCCAGCGCGAACTACTTCGGCGATAAATGCTGCGGTATAAATCGTTAAACCGACTAATAAAGTCGCAAATTCGGGAGATAGATGCAGTCCTCCTTCAAATGTTAAAGCGGCGCGGTCGAATTGCGGCTGTTGCCAATTCAAACCAAAAATAACGACTAAAACTGCTGCGATCGCGATTCCTATTAATCCCATTTCAAAGGCTCGTCCCGATGCACCTTGCTGTACGATAACTTGGGTTTGTCTGCGCCAAAGAATGACGGATAAGATGGCACTCAAGACGAGAAATCCCAAAGACAACCAGGTTTGTAAAGTTCCTGCTGGAAAAGGAGTATACATTCCTCGGTTACTCAAGAAAATCGAATTCAAGAAAATCAGTGGATTTTCGATTCTTGGCAATCTCAGGAAGACGGCAAAGTACCAGAAAAATAGTTGTAATAACAAAGGCGTATTGCGAATAGTTTCGACATAGACCGTAGCAATTTGCCTAACTAACCAGTTTTCCGATAACCTACTAATTCCTACCGTAATGCCAACCAGAGTAGCCAGAACGATCCCGCTTATCATCACTCGCAACGAGTTGAGCAACCCTACCAAAATCGCTCGATTGTAGGGATCGGTGGCGCTGTAAGCGATGGGAGAATCGCCTATTTTAAAAGAAGCTGGGCGATCGGCATCAAAAAGAAAGCCAAAGCCGAAATTCAAGCGAAGACGCTGGAAGTTACGCGCTAAGTTACTTCCCAGGATAATAAAAACCGTAACGACGATCGCCACGATCGCAACTTGAATAACTATACTCAAAACGCGAGTGTCGCGCCAAAATGGGATTTTTTCTTCGTTGGTCATTGGTTATTTGTCATTGGTCATTTGTCATTGGTCATTTGTACAAAGGACAAGTGACAAACGACAAAGGACAAAATATTAGCGGAAGGGAGGCGAATAGAGGAGTCCGCCGTTAGTCCAGAGATTGTTGAGTTCGCGTTCTAAGCCGAAAGGTTTACCGACGTTGCGATCGTAAACTTCTCCGTAGTTACCGACGTGCCTGATGATGCGGGCGGCAAAATCGTTAGGCAATCCCATATCTTCGCCTAATTTTTCATCTAACCCCAGAAAACGTCTAATATTGGGATCTTGTGTATTTTCAAAAGTAGATATATTTTGCGAAGTAATCCCAAATTCTTCTGCCTGAATGAGCGTGTAGGTAATCCATTTGATAGCATCGTACCAAGCCGAATCGCCATCTGCGATCGCGGGGCCTAAAGGTTCTTTGGACATGAGTACGTCAAGCAAGACGTGATCGTCGGGTTTGGGCAGAATTGAGCGTCGGGCGACTAGTTGAGAGCGATCGCTCGTTACGGCTTCGCAACGTCCTTGTTCGTAGGCGGCATAAAGTGCGTCTACGTCATCGGAAACGACGGGATTATAGTTTTTAACGCCTACTTTACGCATTTGATCGGCTAGGTTTTGTTCGGTTGTGGTTCCTGCGAGAACGCAAACCGATTTCCCTTCTAAATCTGTTAATTGTGTAATTCCACTAGCTTTAGTGGCCATGATTCCTTGACCGTCGTAAAAGATTGTCGGGGCAAATTCCATGCCTACAGCAGTATCTCGGTTAACCGTCCAAGTTGTGTTGCGATTGAGGATATCGACTTCTCCTGCTTGGACTGCGGTAAATCGTTCTTGGGCGCTAAGTTTGCGATATTCTACTTTAGTTGGGTCGTCAAATAATGCCGCCGCAACAGCACGGCACATATCGACATCAATACCGGAGTATTCGCCTTTTTCATTGACGAAACTAAACCCTGGAACTTCTCCATTGATGCCGCAAATGAGTGTGCCTCTTTGTTTGATGACTTCCAATCGACTGCCGCTAGTATCGCCACCTTGCGCTGTTTCGTTTCCGGTCTGTCCGCCACCGCAAGCAGTTAGAGAGAAGCTTAAGAGCAATGTCGCCAATAAAGAATGCCATTTTTTCATAAAACCAATTTTTTCGGATGTTTATGTAGTAGATCTCTATGCCGAACGATAATTAACTTGAGTATAAGACGATCTAAAAAGTTTGCTTGCCACTTTAGTATCTCTAAAGCTTATGAGTTTTAAATAAATTACCATAGAAAATTCCAGATCTTCTGAGTTGTCTATTTTATCTACGAGTTGTAACGAGTTAATGGTTTTTTAGATTTCATAAAAGTTTATAAACTTGTCGAACAATCTAAAAATTTTCTTAAAAATTAAAAACTAGTCTCTAAAAATTTTGTTGAAGATAATCCCTGAATTTTCTTACGGTATCGATATCTTTTTGAACGAAAACTTTTAAACAGTTAATTACCAATGGCAAAAGAAAATTAAAAAATCAAAAGACAAAAGAAAAATTTCTCTATGAATATTAACTTAGCGTTATTCGATTGAAGTGAGTTAAATTTGTCATAATTTCGTCAAAAATCAACAAATCAACCGCTGGTCGCATGATTCTTTCTATCCAAAGACAGAAAAATGAACTCCCCGTTCTAGCCGAAATGAGGATAAAGATCTCCTAAATATACAAAAATATCTATGATATAAAAAGCAATAAAAGTTTAATAATGTTCATGATTGTTTCTGGTTCGCGATTGGAGCAATTTAAAACGTCTTTAAAAAAGACGGTGCTGTTTGGGAACGAGCCAACCCCCGAACTGCTCGCTATTTTGAGCGTTTATTTCGTTCAGGGCATTCTCGGTTTAGCGCGTTTGGCAGTTAGTTTTTTTCTGAAAGACGAGCTTGGGCTAAATCCCGCGCAAGTAGGAGCATTACTGGGAGTGGCAGCAATTCCTTGGACGATTAAGCCTGTTTTTGGTTTTTTGTCCGATGGGTTGCCAATTTTTGGCTATCGTCGGCGCTCTTATTTGATTGGTTCGGGAATCCTGGGCGCGATCGCGTGGTTAGCATTAGCAACAGTCGTCGATAGTTCCTGGGGAGCAACCGCAGCTATTCTAGCAGCGTCGCTTTCTGTCGCCATCAGCGACGTAATCGTCGATTCGCTGGTGGTAGAACGGGCAAGGAAAGAAACGTTAGGACAAGCAGGTTCGCTGCAATCTCTGAGTTGGGGCGTTGCTGCCCTCGGTGGATTAGTAACGGCTTATTTGAGCGGATTGTTGCTAGCACATTTTAGTACCAGAGTAGTATTTGGGATTACTGCGACGTTTCCTTTACTAGTTTCTGCGGTAGCTTGGCTGATTGCTGAAGAAAAAGTAAATGGCGATTCTCAAAGCGCCGAACCAGAAAATTGCAATCGCGGAATAAAAAATCAAATTAAGCAATTACGAGAAGCGATCGCGCAAAAATCGATCCTTCTCCCAGCAGCCTTTCTCTTCCTCTGGCAAGCCACTCCTAGCGCCGACTCGGCTTTCTTCTTCTTTACCACTAACGAACTCGGTTTTGAAGCAGAATTTTTAGGGCGAGTGCGACTGGTGACGAGTTTGGCTTCCCTATTGGGAGTTTGGCTGTTCCAACGCTTTTTAAAAGGGATTTCTTTTAGAAAGATTTTGGGCTGGAGTATTGTGATTTCAACGCTTTTGGGAATGACGAGTTTAATACTCGTAACTCATGCCAACCGTACTCTAGGAATTGGCGATCGCTGGTTTAGTTTGGGCGATAGCTTAATTCTAACCGTCATGGGACAAATCGCATGGATGCCCGTGTTAGTGCTTTCTGCCCGTTTGTGTCCTCCCGGCATCGAAGCATCCCTATTTGCCTTGCTGATGTCAATCGTGAACCTTTCCAGCTTATTATCGCAAGAACTGGGAGCATTATTAACCCATTGGTTGGGAGTTACCGAAACCAACTTTGACAAGATGTGGTTATTGGTACTGATTGCCAACCTTTCAACGCTTTTGCCTTTGCCTTTTATCAAATGGTTGCCCGATGGCGATCCGCAACTAGCAGACAATGACAGTGCGATCGCTCAATCTATGCCGCCTACAGAACTCTACGAACACCATGTAACGGGTTCAATGGCAGAACAGCCATTTATGCCCGACCTCGTTCCAGAATTTATTACAACCAAAGAACCAAAGAAGAGGCATGACAGTAACTAACAATTCACCATTAACTCGCAATAAAACCGATAAGTCTTACAATCGTCAGGATTGGAAGAAAGGATACGATTCTCAACCTAATGAATATGATTATTGGGTTGACGACATAGAAGGAGAAATTCCTAACGAACTCGAAGGAACCTTATTTCGCAACGGGCCTGGTTTATTAGATATTCATGGTACGCCGATTCGACACCCGTTTGATGGCGATGGCATGATATCTGCAATTTCTTTTCAAAACGGTCGAGTCCATTACCGCAATCGCTTCGTTCGTACAGAAGGATATGTAAAAGAACGCGAAGTGGGTAAAATTTTGTATCGCGGCGTTTTCGGAACTTCCAAACCTGGAGGCTTCTTTAATAATGCTTTCGATCTCAAACTCAAAAATATTGCTAATACTAATGTTATTTATTGGGGTGGAAAGTTACTGGCATTGTGGGAAGCAGCCGAACCCCATCGCTTAGATCCCGCAACCCTAGAAACGTTAGGATTAGACTATTTGGATGGTCTTCTAGAACCTGGAGATGCTTTTTCTGCTCATCCTTGGGTCGATCCTAGTTGCGAAATGGATGGCGGCGAACCTTGTTTGGTTAATTACTCGATAAAAACGGGGCTTTCGAGTACCATTACTATCTTCGAGTTTAATGACGATGGGAAATTACTGCGTCGCCACGCCCATAGCATTCCTGGTTTTTGTTTTATTCACGATTTTGTGATTACGCCGCATTATTGTATTTTCTTCCAAAATCCGGTTGTATTTAATCCCCTTCCTTTTGTTTTGGGATGGCGGGGTGCGGGAGAATGCGTACAATATCAACCCAAGCAACCGACTCGCATTATTGTCATTCCACGCATTGCACCTTACCAAGGCGTTAAAATCCTTGAAACTCAAGCGGGGTTTGTGTTTCACCATGCCAATGCTTTTGAGTTAGAAGACAAAATTTGCATCGATTCGATCTGCTACGATTCTTTACCCCAAGTCAACCCCGATATTAGTTACAAAGAGGTTGATTTTGACGCACTCTCGCCAGGACAATTGTGGCGATTTACTCTCGATCTCAAAAATGAGACGGTACAGCGTCAAATGTTGGAGAGTCGTTGCTGCGAGTTTCCAACTCTCGACCCCGATAAAGTAGGACGGTCTTATCGCTATTTGTTTATTGGGGCGGCACACGATGCGACGGGTAATGCACCCCTACAAGCTATCCTTAAGATAGATTGGCAAAGTGGCGATCGCCAACTGCATTCCTTTGCACCGAAAGGGTATATCAGCGAACCCGTTTTTGTCCCGCGCCCCAACGCTCAAGCAGAGGATGATGGTTGGGTGTTAACGTTGGTTTATGATTCCGATCGCCATCGTTCGGATGTGGTTATTTTGGATGGGCGAAATTTAAATCGGGAACCCATCGCAACGGTGCATTTGAAGCATCACATTCCTTATGGGTTGCACGGGAATTGGGTAGATAAGGTATTCAACGGTTAATGCTAAGAAATTTATGCCAATACTACGATCGCGTTACCCCTTCAAAATTGCATTGATTTGCGTTTTTAAGTGAGTTACCACTTCCTCAATCTTAATTTCTTGAGATTGCTTGCTTGCTCTTTCTACCACTTCAACTTTGCCTTGTTTGAGCGATCGCCCCGTGACGATACGATAGGGTATCCCGATTAAATCGGCATCTTTAAATTTAACGCCTGCCCGTTCGTCGCGATCGTCTAATAAGCATTCGATTCCCGCAATATTTAACTCGTTATAAAGTTTTTGGGCGACTTCCATTTGCTCTTTATCGCTAATATTGGGAACCACGACAATTGCATGATAGGGCGCGATCGCGACTGGCCAAACGATACCATCTTTATCGTAAGATTGCTCGACAGCAGCTTGTGCGAGACGAGAAACGCCGATTCCATAGCATCCCATGATCAAAGGCATTTCCTCGCCTTGTTCGTTGGTATAGGTCGCTCCCATGGCGACAGAATATGTCGTTCCCAATTGAAAGATATGTCCGACTTCAATCCCTCTTGCGCTTTGTAGGGTTTGAGCGTTATTGTGGATGGCTCTATCTCCCGGACGTGCCTTTCTTATATCTAGCACTAATTTAGGCAATTTAAATTCTTTTTCCCAATTAGCACCGACGACATGATAGCCGGATTCGTTAGCTCCCGTGACAAAGTTCTTCAGATCCACCACGGTTTTATCGGCTAAACGAAGGAATTTAGACGCAACATCTTTAACCGAATTAATATACTCGTCGGATAAATCGGGCGCAATATATCCTAAAGGTAACGGATTAGCCGCCCATTTTTGCTGTGCAGATTCGTCGGGAACTCGCAGCGCTAAAAGAGTTTTGGCTTTGTATTGAGGCGCTAACCCCACTAATTCATTTTGTAGTTTCACTTCATTGACATCTTGGTCGCCTCGGATGTGTACTAAAACTAATACCGTAGTTCCGTTGTCGTAGATAGCTTCATAAAGTACGTTTTTGACGACTGCGGTAGGAGAACATTTAAGAAACTTACATAACTTCTCAATCGTTTCTGTCCCAGGCGTTTCGCGTTTCTCGTATTTTTTAAAAGGAGACGCTTCGATATCGGGAGGAAAAGAAATTGCTTTTTCTACATTGGCTGCATATTTGCCATCTTCGGTGTAAAGAACTTCGTCTTCTCCTGCTTCTGCTAGAATCATAAATTCTTGTGAAGCAGAACCGCCAATCGCGCCAGAATCGGCTTCTACTGCTCTAAAAGCTAAGCCAGTACGAGTAAAGATGTTGCGGTAAGCGCCATCCATTGCTTGATAAATCTTCGCGAGGCTTTCCTCGTCCGCACTAAACGAGTAAGCATCTTTCATGATAAATTCTCGTCCCCGCATCAAACCAAAACGAGGGCGAATTTCATCGCGAAACTTGGTTTGAATTTGGTATATATTTAAAGGCAACTGACGATAAGAGCGGATTGTATCTTTTGCGATCGCAGTTATTATTTCTTCATGAGTTGGCCCTAATCCTAATTCTCGCTTTTGTCTGTCGGTGAGGGCGAACATAATCCCTTCTGCTTTTGTATAAGTATCCCACCGTCCAGATTCTTTCCACAGTTCCGCAGGTTGCAATTGAGGAAGCAAGCATTCTTGAGCGCCCGTCGCATTCATTTCTTCGCGCACGATGGTCGAGACTTTCTGCAAAACTCGCCACATCAAGGGTAAGTAAGCGTAAATACCACTTCCTATGCGGCGAATGTATCCCGCTCTCAGCAGGAGTTTATGACTTGGAATTTCTGCTTCTGCTGGGTCTTCTCGCAGCGTGACAAAAAGCATTTGAGACAGGCGCATAGTTAGTTCAAAGTTTAAAGTTCAAAGTTTAAAGTACGTCCTGAAGGGACAAACTCGCCAACAAAGTTCAAAAATTTAGGAGTTCAATAGTCAATTTACTTTCGACTTTCGACTTTCGACTTTCGACTTTTAAAAGATCTTATCAAGAAACTGAAAGTAAATTTTTTTAATCGACATAACGCTTGCGACGTTTGACATTACTAGGACGATTGCGACGAGGAGAATTATCGCGTCTAGTACCTCCTAACTCGCGACTGACATCGGTAAATATATCTCGTCGCAAATAAGGATATTCGCCAACCCAAAGATCTAGATTTGGGATATAAATATCGGTAATTTTATCGATTCTGGACAAATCGGGTTGTTTTGATAAAACTATCATTTCGGCAACTTGACCGGGATTAATTCCTTTATAAATGCGGCGAATTGGTGCTTGTATAGTAGCGCGGAATCCTTCGCGATCGCCCACTTCAACATTAATTCGTTTCTCGTTATTTTCAATAACCACTAATTCCCCAAACTTATTAACGGTTTCTTCTTCTCTAATCAGTTCTTCGGTAATATAAACATCTAATATACGACCTCGCCAAAAACCGCTATAAGGATAGCGACGATAAGTATTGTTACGAACGCTTGCCAAATAAACCGGACTCCACAGCCAATACAACCCCGCAACAATATCTAAAATTAGTTTAATTGCCAGCCACGCATCGCCAAGAAGATTTCCCAACAACCAAAATATAGTCAAAGCGACCATAGAAATCAATAGCCGCCTGATAAAATCTGCTGGTTTTCCCCAGTAATAAGCATATTGCGCCCCTGTAGCGATGAGGGGAATAATTTGTTCAAAGGTTTCGCGAGTGATGGGGACTAACATCAGTTACCAGTTATCAGTTACCAGTTATCAGTTATCAGTTTTTTAAATTGCTGTTAACTAACCTACAATATCTTTTCTAACCCATAAACTAGGGATTTGAGTTGGGTGACTTTGCGGATGGAGAGAAGAACCCCAGGCATATAACAAGCGCGATCCATTGTATCGTGACGTAGCGTATAGATTTGACCGGGCGCACCGAAAATGACTTCTTGATGGGCTATTAAACCGGGTAAGCGAATGCTATGGATACGAATATTCTCTTCGGTTAATCCGCCTCTTGCACCCGTAATCGT
Source organism: Hydrococcus sp. Prado102 (assembly GCA_025454425.1). Lineage (GTDB taxonomy): Bacteria > Cyanobacteriota > Cyanobacteriia > Cyanobacteriales > Microcystaceae > Hydrococcus. Next base: position 18,701 of record JALOOL010000079.1, read on the forward strand.
TTCGGTTTCTTTGACCGAAGCAGCGTTATAGCTTTTACCCAATTCGGAGAGCATTTCGGCAGTTTTAATCGCCGTCCCGCTTGGTGCATCTGCTTTTTGGTTGTGGTGCAGTTCGATAATTTCTACGTGGTCGAAGTATTGCGAAGCTTGAACGGCGGCTTGTTGCAATAAAACCATACCGATGCAGAAATTAGGAATAATCAAGCAACCCGTACTCGCTTTGTCAGAAAAATCGCCGAGATCTTGGATTTGTTCTGGCGAGAGTCCGGTAGTTCCGACAACAGGACGAATCCCGTATGCGATCGCGCTGCGCACGTTATCATAAACCCCATCGGGATGCGTAAAATCTACCATCACGCCTTGCACTTTCTCTTGGGTAGCAAGCACTAAGACGCTTTGCAAGTCTTGTAAAATAGGAACTTCTAATTCCCCACATCCCGCCACTTCTCCGACATCTTGACCTTCAAAAGCAGGATTGCGATCGACTGCACCGACTAGCATCATATCTTCGGCATTTGCAACCGCTTTGATAACTTCGCGTCCCATTTTACCAGCCGCACCGTTGACGACTACGGGGATAGGAGATGTATTGCTCGCGATCATTTAAGATATCCTCGTGTTGTAAATGCACCCACAAGTCTTTTATTGTAACGCTACTTGCCATAGAGCAAGTCTATAAAACTCTAATGCAAACTTGAGTGCTTTTATTGCTCCTAACAGTACGGCGTTCCAAACCACTCTCGATGGAGCAAATCTCAACAATGCAAACTTTACTGATGCTAACCTTACTGGCATCAGCGCGGTAAATACCTTTTTGGAATTTACCAACTTCACCGGAGCGACTTTGATTGATGCCAGATTAAAAGGCGCAAACTTTACCGATGCCGATGTAACTAATGCAACCGTTCTAATAAACTTATCTAAATCTACCTAAATAGCTTTAAAGTTATTTTCTTGCTTCATCCTGGAGAAGTCGGCTTCACCCAGTCCACAAGCTGACAAGCATTTAGATCGCGGTCAATACTTAGACCGCAAACACACTCAAAAATTCTGACCGATAACGGCAACGATCCTTTAACTTGTCCACAACAAGAGCAAGTTTTAGAGCTAGCAAACCATCGGTCAGCAACGATTAATTCAGAACCATACAACTTACATTTGTAGTCAAGCTGCCTTCTGAATTCAAAAAAACCCATATCAGCAATAGCTTTGGCTAGCTTTCTCGACGCTAACATTCCCGATACATTAAGGTTCTCAATTACAATCTTGCCGTGGTTTTTAGCAAGAAACGTAGTAAGTTTATGCAATGTATCTTTACGGATATTAGCGATTCTTCTATGAAGCCTAGCTATTTTGACAGTAGCTCTTTTCCAATTTGAGGAGCGAATAACTTTATGGCGGTTAAGCCATTGTATTCGAGCCAACTTTTTCTCATATTTACGATAACTTTTAGCTCCTTCAATAACTTCTCCTGTTGATAAAGTAGCTAGATTGAGAACGCCTAGATCTACACCAACATTCTCAGTTAACTTTTTTGTCTGAGTTGGTTCTGTTTCAACCTTGAAACTAATAAACCATCTATCGGCTTGTCTGCTAATAGTTACCGACTTTGATTGATAATTCTGTGGCAATCTTTCATAAGTTCTCAACCATCCAATAACAGGAACTTTAATTTTGAAATGGTCAACTTTAATCGAACCATCTAAAGTAAAACTGTCATGCTTTCCTTTTTTCTTAAATTTAGGAGAACCAGCTATCTTCTTAAAACATCTATCCCAAGCATCTCTAAGTTGTCTGAGTGCGTATTGTGGAGCGCATTTGGATGATTCGTAATACCAAGGATTATCAGGCTTTACTAATCGATTAAGCCATTTATGTAGTTCGATGGCAGTTGGAAATTTGATTTTATTTTCAGGCTGACAAATCTTATTATTATTTAAGATTGCTTTAGTTAAGTCTAACGCCCAATTCCACGCATGACGCGCAGTGCCAGCGTGTTTAGCTAGTAGTGTTCGTTGTCGATTATTAACTTTCAATTCGGTTTTAAATCCTAGTAACAACGTCTTTCAATTCCTCCACTATCTTTTTGTTTTTGTGACTTCTCGACCCATATAATCTTGCACTAAACACCGTAATAATTTCTAAAACATCACTGGCTAAATCTTCTTCAAAACTTGCATCTTCGGTTCTATTAATGATTACTACCTCAGTGCCAAAATGTTCGCATAAACTAAAAATGAGTTCGCTACCAAATCTGAGCAATCTATCTTTATGTGTGAGAACTAGTCGCTCTACCTTTGAATCAACTATCAACCTAATTAATCGCTTCAATCCTTTCTTGCTATAATTTAATCC
>JALOOL010000369.1 GCA_025454425.1 Hydrococcus sp. Prado102
ACTTTATTCGGTCTCAAGTACCATCATAGTTGCAATTAATCTGGTCTCAAAAAAGCGGTGATTGCGGTCCTGAGCATTTAGTATTGTGGGTCGCTACAAGTAGCATTTTCTCCTGCCGCCGCTAAAATCTGTCCTCGCCGTTTGGAGAAAGCTTTTAGTTGTTCAGGGGTATATCCCTTGATTTCAAACTGTCCGTTGTCTTTTTGCTCAATTTCGTAACCTAACTTTTTGACTTGTACAGCCAACTCATTCTGATAAATTTGCCCAAGCAGTTTTTGTTGGCTCAAAATCTCATCATTTCTGAGGCTGTACCACTTACCTTTATATTGAGTGGCATTGAGGATGACGCAGTGCGTGTGCATCTGCGGGTCTAGTTCGCGACTGGAATCGTGATGGAATTGTCCGACGATTAGATTACCAGTGTAAACAACCTGGCGCTCTCCATTTGTCCTGACGCGAGTTGAAGCGTAGCGCTCCTCTAATACTTTCATAGCCGTATTGACAGCTTCGCGGTGAGCTTGTTCTAATCGCTCGTCACCATGAATTAAAGTAGCCATTGAGACGCTTTTGGGAGCGCTAAAAGTACAGTCAATTCCTGCCCTTTCTTTGTATTTGTCATGAGTGGGGGGACGAGTCCTGAATTTCTCCCCGTTGGGAAGGGAGCCATGCAGTAACTTTGAAAAATTTTCACCTTCTACGTTGCCTTGCAGCCCTATCTTTTCTGCCCCACGACCGTACCAAGAAGAATTCTGCTTAGATTCCTCCTTGGAATAATAATTTTCCTTTTGATAATATTTTTCCCCTTGTTTGGGAGTTATTACTTTTAAGGACATCATGGCTTCAAGAAGGCAGAGGGCAGAGGGCAGAAGGCAGAAGGAAGGAATATAATTGAGTTATTTTCTTCAAACATCATCCCTTCTTGTTTTATGAGTTACAGAGAACAATTTATTTGGAAAAGAGCCGTTCAGCTTTCAGTGAATTGTTATAAACTTACAGAGCATTTTCCAAAAACTGAAATCTACGGACTGACGAATCAAATTAGACGCGCTAGTGTCTCGGTTCCATCCAACATAGCCGAGGGATACGGAAGAAAAACCAAACAGGAATACATTCAATTTCTTCATATTTCATTAGGCTCCTTAAGAGAATTAGATACACAAATAACCATTGCTTTAAAAGTTGACTTAGCAGCCAAAGAATTAATTGAACCTGTTTTAAATGAAGTCGATGAAATGCAAAGCATTTTAGTGTCTACCATTAATAAACTTAAGAATTAATTTCATCAAAGCCTTCTGCCTTCTGCCTTCTGCCCTCTGCCTTTCCTCTAAAATTTTAAGAAATTTTCGTCATCAGGATTGTGATCGTATTCAGAATCGAATGGCTCGAAGTCATAATCAGAATCAGAGCTAGGTTTTGAACGATTTTTGGTCTTTGATTGTGTTTTTTTCGTCGGCTCCTTATTCAAATCGGCGGTTGGTGGAATTTCCGAGCAATTTGATTCGTTAACTGCTGGATAGTTTTTGTAATTGAAATGCAGTAGGGTTGGATTAAAGTCGCAAATCTTGATGTAAGCTTGCAAGTCGGGTAAATTCTGAAGTTCGGACGGCATTACAATTGGACGAGTTTTGATGCTTCGGTTTAAGGTACTGCGATCGCTATCCGGCATTTTGCCAAACTGAATCGAAGTCCCGATTTCCTCCACATCTTGTTCTCCCAAATCCAAAGAGGCTTTTTTTGAGGTTTCGCTGTCACTGCATCGGAAAAATATCTTGGTCTGCAAACCTGCAAAAATCTCTTTAGCGCCATCGCGACCGTAAAGGTCTTCAATTTGCCCCGATGTCTGATATCCAGCAACGACACTAGCTCTATATTTGCGTCCTTGACTGAGCAGTTTTCCCAACGTGGGTAGTTGACCGAGTGCGGGTAGCTCGTCAGCAATTAACCATAAATGCGGATAATCTTCATTCTCGTTTCTTGCTAAGACTCCCAAGGTAGCTAAGTCAAACCATACTCTTAGCAAAGGTTTAGTGGCAGCTAAATCTCTATCTCTGACGATTAGAAAAATCCAGTCTTCACTGTTACTAGTACACCAGTCGGTAATCGTAAAAGGCTTGCCATCGCTCCAGTGGTTCAAGTGTTGCAGAAAGTTAAGTTGTAAAGAAGCCGTTGCCATAACACCTGCTGCTTGCTCTGGTGCGCCCAACAAAGCCGGGCTTATTCCTCCTTTGAGTTTGGGAAGGAGCTTTTCTGGAGAGGAAGTTAAATCTTTCCACAAACCATCTACAGCAATGTTGCGACGTAATAAATCCGTTATTAACGCTCGTCCGGCTGGTGCGAAAAACTTATCGTTGCTGTTGTCGAGTTCGATGAGAGCTTCGGCAAAAAACTCTGGCGGGGCATCTTCAGCCCAAAAATCCCAAGCCGCAGTCCGCTTATCATAGAGGCTTAAGATGATGTCATTCTTTTTGCCAAAGCGCGAATAATACTGACCGTTGAGGTCGAGAACGAGTACTTTTTGACGGCGCTGTTTTTCAAGCTGCTTGAGCAAACTATTAATCCCCTGCGTTTTTCCTACCCCAGATGCACCAGCCAATAATAAATGTCTGTATGCCAATGTTTCTGGGAAGCGAATTTTTTCTTTGCCCATTTTTAAATCCATTGGCGTTTCGGGGTAGCGACTATCGATCTCACCTTGTAGGGCTTCGGGTTTGAGTAGTTTGGCTCCTCGCAGATACTTTTCTTCAGTTAGCTGCTTGCCTCTTCTGAGAAAAAAAGCTCGCAGTCCAACCCCTGAAATTAACGTCCCAAAGGCAAATACGTATTGGCAGACGTTAAGCGTACTGCCGATCTTATCCATGTGGGGATGCAAGAGATTGATATTATTGATAGCCGAGGGCGAACAACCGAAGGGGATCTTGCAGTACAGTAAAGACCAGTAATAATAAGCTGCGATCACAATCGAACCAGGTGGTGCAAACAGGCTGAAGTAGACGACGGAAAGGATCGCTCCTAAAAACATCGACAGTAGGGCGAGGCGAATAAAATTTCCCAGTCCTAGCTGCCATTCATTTTGAACGATTTCCTGTCCGTAGTTGGTTCTCGTTCTGGTTCTCACAAGTACCTCCCCACCTCTTCGCGAATTTTGTGCGCCATCTGCAACCGTCGCAACTCCATTTCCTCGGCTCGTTTGACTGCATCTGAGCTTCTAGAAGCCTGAGCTTCTATGGCTCCTCGCAAGTATCCGAGATCGACCAACTCGGCTTCATTAAGTTCGCAGAACCGCATCAGGATTAGCTCGCAACGCTGCAACCGTTCGGCTAGTTTTTCTAGGATTTGCTGGATGTCGTTCAAATTTTGCACGGTGGATGCCTGCTCTAATCGCATTTTGATTAAATCGGCGACATCTACCCCCAGACGAATACTCTCCGTCTTCAAAATTTTCGCTTGGTCTTTTGACACGTAATACTTGAAACCTGTCATAAATTAGAGCGATTACATTTTTACGAACGGGTCGATCTAAATGGCTCTTTTTTAAAAAGAATTATTCAAATAATTACGTAGAATATAATAAATTAAAAACGATAAGTTACAAAAATTTACCTTAATTATTATTCGATTGTTGACTAAATTAGACCCAAAAAATCCTCAATTGTATAAGGAGATACGAGAAAAATGGGACGAAATTTTGTCCCCATATTTGGGCGTGGTGTGTGGCGACCATAGGGAGCGTTTTTAGGCGAAATCACGGAGCGAAGCGTAGTGGTGGAGCGAATGATAGGCATTTAAGCGAAGGAGATAAGTTTTTGATGGCATGGGACTAAGCTTTTGGCTCAGTTTTTTGTGTGGAAAAACGATAGACGATAGGGTTTCTATTAAATTGATTTTTGGTTATAATTCCTTTAAGAAAAAGTCGTTTGATCGCGCGAGAGACACGAGTTTTAGAAACCTGTAACTTGCTTGCTATCTCGGTTTGACTGAGAGCGACGCTAGAATGAGTTGCATTTGCTAACAGAAGAAGAAAGACTCGCAAATCCTCTCCTCTTAAATCTTTATTAGCGGCAATGGCTTCTAACCATTCGCGATATTTTTCAGTTTCTTGTTCCACGATTAAAAGTTAATGCTATAACTTGAGAAATAACATATTTGTTATCTCTGTTGACAAATATGTTAACTAAAATTCTAATAACAAAACAAGTGTCAGTGACTTGAAATTAAGTTAGCATAAGACTTTGAGTTAGTTAGGATTTACCTATTCAGAGATCGGTCAGTGACCGATCTGCCGATCAGTCAGCGATCAGTCAGTAATCGGATTAATAAATAACCGAAAAAAAAGAAGAAGAGGATTAAATAAAATGCCAAATCAACAACTGTTGGATAATTTAAAAACGGCTTTAGATTCTGAAGGTTCGATTAGCAAAGCGCAGTTGGGAGAGATCTTAGAAATCGGGTCGAGAAACACGATTCGCGATACTTTAAGAGCTTGCGGACTGGATTCTAAGAAGGAGCGGTATACTTCAGATGAGATTTGGAACAACTTTATCCCTGCCCGTGAGATGATCGAGGCAGGCAAGCGATACGGAGATGTAGCCGAACACTTTGGGATTAAAGACTGTGGCGGTGCTGAAGTAGATGCCAATGATGCTGATAGCGATTCTTTTAGTCACGAAAATGGAGCAAGGTTAACCGACACGGTGGAGATAGCCGTCGCTGAATCCACCTATGATGTCGTACAAAATTCGGTCAAACAAGTCTCGCAATACGTGCCTAAGCTGGTCGTCCACAGTCTTAAAGAAGAATTAAATTCTCAGCAAATGAGAGAAGCAATTCGCTCGGAAATGCGATCGCAACTAGAGGGCGAGAAAAGCGATGGAAACGGAGCGGCGAAGATGTTTCAATCTAATGCCTTACCGCTCCAGGATCTTGAATTAAACCCAACCCAACAAAGTCAAAGGGCGATGCTCCCTTCCGCGCCGAGATACGGATTGCAGGATATAGAAGTAAACCAGGAGCAGGTTTACATTGTTCTGCGAGATAACGGTTATGAGGATGGGGACATGGTGACGCTGTATGTTAACGGACGGGCTTATACCCCTAGTACGTTTATACGCAATGGGGGCAATTCGGTATTAGTGCCGTTAAATCCAGGGGCTAATTTAGTGCAGATTAGAGGCGATCGCGATGGGGGAGGCGGAGTGACGCTGGCGGCGGATGTAAGTAGCCAGGGAAATATGACTGATACGCCGTTTCCAGAAGGGGCGACGGCGCAATTTTACATTATTCGGAAATGAGGAGGAAATTTTTCGATGAGAAAAGTTTGGTATAGCGTACTGCTAGCGGGGCTGGTGTCTGGTTGTGCGGCACTAGAGGCAGAAATTAGCGACCAGCCGATAGGACTCTACCCGATTGAAAACGAGCGAGGACTGTGGGGGTTTGTTAATGCACAGGGGCAAGTAGCGATTGAGCCTCAGTTTATAGCAGTAGGCGATGAACCCTTTAAACATGGAGTGGCGGCGGTAGAGGTGCTGAGTGAAGAAGGAAAAAAGCATTGGGGGTTGATTAATGGGACTTAAACAAAAATCAAGCCCAAATAAAGCCTAAGCTCGCTTTATAAGCGGCAAACACATCTCTGTTATCAGTCAACCAATCAAAAAAACGAAAA
>JALOOL010000370.1 GCA_025454425.1 Hydrococcus sp. Prado102
TTCTCTTGTTATCAAGAGTTTTCACCAAGATACTGCTATTAACTGATTTAACGATAAACGACTTTTTGAGATTGAGAAACTAACCCAGCACTGACAACGCGAGAAAAACTATCCAACTTATTTTGTTGTCCGATTCTCGAAGGTTGATTGTAGAGGTCGGTCAAAGCCACACTCATCATTGTCACAGAAACGATCGCGATCGCGTAGTTGCGGATGAAAGTTGTGTTTTTGATGGCTGATAACATGGCTGAGAACCTCTTAATTCCGTTGCTAATCTAAGAATATTTGTCGCTCCAAGGTCATGTCAGTCCCAAGTTAAAGAGAAATTTACTCCCTTAAGTGGAAAATAATGGAAGCGTAAGATGAATTATGAATTATGAATTATGAAAATTAGGAGTTAAGTAGCAGTAGTAAATATTCTTTACTTTCGACTTCCGACTTCCGACTTTCGACTTTTATTCAGTTCCTAGCCATTTTTCTAGGTAATGTCCTCCCCAAATATCCGATGTCGATCGTTTTAAGATAACGGCACGATAGATAACAGATAAAACAAACGATCGCATCGGGGAGAAAATTCATGTCTTCATCGCCCAATACTGAAAGTAATTTATTCGCTCTTTCTCAAAATCTTGCCGAAATCGTCGATCGCGTGGGGCCTTCTATTGTTGGAGTCAACGCGCGACGGTTCTCTTCGAGTGGCATTCACTGGCGATCGGGAATCATCGTCACATCCGACGAAACCATTAGACGCGAAGAAGATATTACAGTAACTTTAAGCGACAATCGCACCGTTCCCGTGACCTTGGTCGGTCGCGACCCCAGCACTGATGTAGCGGTTCTCAAGCTATCCGATACCGAACTTCCGGTCGCAGAAATTGGCGATGCTAACTCGCTCAAAGTCGGTCATTTAGTTATGACGATCGGTCGGGGAAGAGAACGCGGTTTATCTGCTAATTTAGGCGTAGTTAGTACTGCTGGCGGTGCTTGGCGCAGTATGCTTGGAGGCGGAATCGATCGCTTTCTCCGTTTAGATCTTAATCTTTACCCTGGAAGCATAGGCGGCGCGATCGTCGATGCTACTGGTCGAGTTGTTGGCTTTTCGACTTCGGGCCCTCGCGGTACGGTGCTTGCAATTCCCGCTTCTACAGTCAATCGAGTTCTCGCTCAATTAGTCGAAAAAGGACGCATCAGTCGCGGTTATTTAGGCGTAGGAATGCAGTCGGTTCTTTTACAAGATGCACTCAAAAATAGGCTTTCTGTGTCTTCTTCGCATGGGGTGATGGTTGTAAGTGTCGAACCCCAAAGTCCAGCCGAGCGTGGAGGAATCTTACTAGGCGATATCCTCGTTGCTTGCAATGATACATCCGTGCAAGATACCAGAGATGTTCAAGCCTTTTTAGCTTCTCAAATTGTCGGTCAGACTGTCAAAGTCAAAACGATTCGCGGTGGCGAGTTAGTCGAGCTTTCTATCGTTATCGGCGAAAGGTAAGGTGTAGGGAAACTTTTTCAGTGACCAGTGACCAGTGACCAGTGAACAGGGAGACTTGAAAGAATATTTATTTTTGAACTTTGTACAGACGTTCCGGCCCAACGTCTCTACGAACTTTGTTGGCGTAGCCCGTCATTAAGGACGTACTTTCGACTTTCGACTTTCGACTTTCGACTTTTATTAATTATGGTTGTTTCTTTTGAGTCACAAAATCTAGCTTCAGAATTAAATAATTTAGCCGAACGGTTGCAAGCTACTACCGTACAGATCGGTAGTAGGCGCGGTACTAACGGTTCGGGAACGATTTGGCGTTCTGATGGATTAATTATTACAAATGCCCACGTTATTCGAGGTTGGGAAACAACTGTTACTTTAGCAGACGGACGGGTTCTCAAAGCTAAAGTAACAGCACAAGATCCGCAACGAGATTTAGCCGCGCTTCGCGTTGAAGCCAACGATTTAGCTGCTGTAACTGTAGGAGATACAAATAAGCTGCGCGTTGGGGAGCTAGTGTTAGCGGTAGGCAATCCTTTGGGCATAACTGGCGCATTATCGATGGGAATCGTTCATTCTCTCGATGGCGAAGGAATTGAAGAAATCGATCGCGCCAGACAATACGATCGCAAATCTCCTATTCCTAACCTTTACTCCCAAACATGGATTGTAGCCGATCTACAACTAGCTCCTGGTAATTCTGGCGGGCCTTTAGCCAATGCGAAGGGAGAAGTTATCGGAATTAATACGGCGATCGCGGGAGGTTTGGCGCTAGCTATACCAATTCAAGAAGTCGAGCATTTCATCAATTCGCCGCACCGCCTAACGCTTGGGGTCACGATGCGACCTGTATTAGTTCCCGTTCCCAGGGGACGAGTCATAGGTTGGTTGGTGTTGGAGGTAGCTTTTGAAAGTTTAGCGATGGCGGTCGGTTTGGTACGAGGCGATATTATTCTCAGTCTTGATGGAAACTTCTGTCGGACTCCCGAACAGTTTGCTCGAACGCTTTGGAAGCTGAAAAACGGCGATCGCTTGCATCTAGAATTCTTGCGCGATGGCAAGCGCTACGAGCGAAGTATCGTTGTTGGGAACCCACACTAGACCTATGGGCATAAATCTAAAATTCCTCAATCCAAAATCCAAAATCCTTTCATTAGAAAGTGTCAATTCTTAATACTTTTGCCCATAGGTCTAATGATGCGGGTATGGATATGCGCTAATAAGGCGATCGCGCGTGCGGGGATGGAAAGCATTATCCGTCAAGCAACCTTTGAAATCGCAGGTAGTTCCTCTAATTTAGAAGCGCTTTTTGAGTTTGAGGGCGTACAACCCGATGTTATCTTGTTAGAGTGGCTTGAAGGCGATGAGGAGTTTTTCGGGGAACTATTGTTCGATCGCGAAACGGTTAATCCTGCTATCGTCGTCTTGAGCGATCGCTATCGGGACGAGCGTATCGTCGATCTCCTATCAATGGGAGTACGAGGAATCTTACCGCGATCGGCAACAGCAGAAGAGATTGTTTCTGCGGTTGCGGCGGCGGCGGCTGGGTTAATTGTACTCCATCCCGATTTTGCCGATTGGTTGAGCGTTCCTTCTTTTCGGACGCAAGTGCTACCTGCCGAAACGACAGAAGCTCTTACCCAGCGAGAGATTGAGGTATTGCAAATGCTATCGCAGGGATTAGGAAATAAAGCGATCGCGTCTCGCTTGAACATTTCAGACCATACGGTAAAGTTTCATATCAGTTCTATCTTTACCAAATTGAATGCCTCTAGTCGCACTGAAGCTGTAATGTTAGGACTGCGACAGGGATTTATTATGTTATGACTCTCCAATAAGAATTCTCTGTGACAGAATAATATAGTATTCGTCATGTAATCTTGAACAATAACCAATTACCCGACTTGGTAACTGGTAACTGGTCACTGGTCACTGATTTAGTATGTGTCGTTTATTAGGTTATTTGGGGTCATCTATTCAATTAGACAAACTATTATACAAACCAGAACATTCTCTGGTCGTTCAAAGTTATAAACCTCGCGAGATGACTGCCGGATTGCTGAATGCCGATGGTTTTGGTGTAGGTTGGTATCATCCTCAAAAAGAGGAAAATCCTTACATTTACAAAAATATTCTGCCAATTTGGAGCGATCTTAATCTAACTCAGTTAAGTCGATACGTTGAATCGGGATGCGTACTGGCATATGTTCGCAGTGCGACTCCGCCTTTAGCAGTAGATTTAAGTAACTGTCAGCCTTTTACTAATCAAAAGTTGTCGTTTATTCATAACGGCTTTATTCATAATTTTCGTCAAACTCTCTATCGACCGATACGCAATTTACTAGACGATTACAGCTATCAGTTAATTACCGGAATGACCGATTCAGAACATATTTTTGCATTAGTCGTTAACGAGTTGCGAAAATCGCCCGATATGACGCTAGAAATGGCTTTGAATAATACTTTAGATTGCTTGACTCAGTTGGCAAAATCCCATCATATTTACTTCTCAGCTAATATTATCCTCAGCGATGGAAAACAAATAGTCGCTTCTCGTTATTCCAATCGCGCCCCCACGCCTACGCTTTACTGGTTGCAAGACGATTTGCTGTATCCAGATGCGGTTATTGTTGCCTCCGAACCCTTATTTGAGGCAAACTGGAAGAAATGCCCAGAACATAGCATCATTAATGTGAGGGAGAATCTTGAAGTTTGCATCAATTCAGTCTCGTAGAGAAGAAATCGCCGATATTCTAAAAGCGTGTCGCAGTCGAACTTTAGATTTATATAGCGATCTTGACTCAGAAACATTCTGCAAACAGGCACATCCCGATTTTAGTCCTGTCGGTTGGCATTTAGGTCATATTGCTTTTACCGAGGAATACTGGATTTTAGAATCCTGTATGGGTTTATCGCCTTTATTGCCTCAATATCGCACCTTATTTGCTGCGGATGGTTTGCCCAAGTCTCAACGACAATTATTACCTTCTTTTGAAATAATTTGCGAGTATTTAGATACGGTTAGAACTCAAGTTTTAAGCTATCTTGAAACAGCGCCCTTAGAAAAGCAAGAACGTCTTTGGCGTTGGCTGATTCAACACGAAAGCCAGCACGGTGAAATCATCGCTTTTATCTTACAACTCAGACGTTGGAATCGAAATGGATTTTACACTCAATTAAATTTTTCTCAATCGTCAATCGCCAACCCTCCCTCTCCATCTCCAGAAATGGTAAAAGTCCCCGCAGGAGAGTTTGAAATGGGTTACGATGCGATCGCGGCACAAGATAACGAACGTCCTACCCATTCAGTTTATCTCGATACTTACTGTATAGATCGCTATCCGGTAACTTGCGCCCAATATAGGGAATTTATGACCGCAGGCGGCTATCAAAACGAACGGTTTTGGTCTGCGCAAGGATGGAAGTGGTTGGAAACCAATCCCGTCTCCGTCCCCTTATATTGGTCGGATTCTTCCGATTGGGACAATCACCCCGTCTGCGGTGTCAGTTGGTACGAAGCGGAAGCTTATGCGCGGTTTGTCGGTAAAAGACTCCCGACAGAAGCAGAATGGGAAAAAGCCGCGAGTTGGGGCGCTAAAAACCCTCAAAAATCTCTTTATCCTTGGGGAAATAGCGAACCTAATCCAAAACTGTGCAATTATGATGGTTTAGTCGGACATACAACTCCAGTCAATGCTTATCTTGCAGGTCAAAGCGCTTATGGATGCTGCGATATGCTGGGGAATGTATGGGAGTGGACGGCTTCTTGGTTTGCAGGTTATGAAGGATTCCAACCCTATCCTTATCGAGGTTATTCTCAAACCTATTTCGATACGAAACATCGCGTTTTGCGGGGGGGAAGTTGGGCAACTCGTCCTTGGGCGATGCGATCGAGTTTCCGTAACTGGTATCATCCTGGAGTGCGTCAGATTTTGGCTGGGTTTCGCTGTGCGAGATGAGTTAAAAAATAGTTTGCAGCAGTTGCAACAATAGCCGCCGCTTAATTAAGCGTCTCATATATCAAGTTCGTTAAAACTGAGATCTTGCACCAACCTCAGACACCGAGTTAATTAGACCTATGGGCATAAATCTAAAATTCCTCAATCCAAAATCTAAAATCCAAAATCCTTTCATTCTTAAGCGTCAATTCTTAAGACTTTTGCCCATACTGGTTTCTCAAACCTTGTTGAGAATGGTGCAAGATCTGAGTTTAAACCGACTTGGGCTATTAGCCAAGGAATTAATTCCTTGGCGAAATGAATGAGAAGGAAACAGCCCAGGTCTTATTTCTAATTCAAAAAACTATTATTTAAAATGTTACTTTCTTATGGATACGGGGAAGACTAGATTAAAAATGTAGATTCAATTTAGTGTAACGTATTAAATATGCAAAATGGGTTTGATGATATCGAGCGAGAATTGGCATTTCTGAAGCTTGAAATGCAGTCAACAACGTTAGAGCGGTTCGGAGAAGTTCAAAACATAAATGATAGCGATCGCATTGTTCAAGATTTAAATAACTTGATTGGATTGCAGTCATTAAAAGATGAAATTATTAACTTAACTAATTTACTAAAAGTTCAAAAGCTTTGCCAGAAACATCGCTTTAAGTTAGAGTCTGAGTCAAAACAAGCCTTGTTAAATAAGTTTTCTGATTTGTACTCCAACAGAGATAAAACTTTTGGGAATGGGAGACTGGTTAGAAATCTTTTTGAAAAAACTATTGAAAAACAGGCAAATAGACTTGTCAAGCTATCTTCACTAAGCAAAGAAATAATAATGACTATTTTGCCAGAAGATATTGCTTAAATTCCTGGAACTTTGGGTGTGACTATATACATCTGTCACATCGCGATCGCTATATTTTATTGCTTTATGCAATTTAAATACACTTTAATTTTATACAACAATTCTAATAATATAGAATTTATAAAAAAAATGAAATTTAAATTAGTCCTTGCTTAAGCTAGGTTTTGTTTATTTGCCTAATTTATTGGCTGTTATTTTATGCAATTTAAATAAGTTTTAATTTTTAGTATTTTTAACAATGTATATTTACACAAGCAAAACAAAACAAAATTAAGTTAAATTTTAAGCCTTTGATTATTAGCTTTTAATAGCAATTTTGAGTTATTATGCAATCTAATTCATGCTCAGATTAATGCAAGCTTAAAATTTTATGGGACTCAATTTCAACAATATCATTTTTTGTCAGGCGGAAATTCCTTATGAAAATCAAGGCGATCTTGTAATCAACAAAGTTTTATTAATGAAGTTAAGAAAATATGGGAAATTGATTGTCAACGATCGCCAAGTACCAGATTGGTATTGCGAACAGTTGGAAATAGCTGATGAAGAAAGAGCTAGCATTTATCAAATACAATTTCCATTTTTGATTTTTTTATGGGGCTTTAAAACATTATTTAATCGCCATAAAAATGTTTATCTAATGCTTCGCCCAGGTCATTTTTACGGAGAAAAAGCTAGTCTCGTCAAAAAGATGAAATGGGCAAGTTTATATTATTTTGTCTTAAAACTTATAGGCGTTCGCGTTTGTAGAATTGGAACTTCTATTGGCTCTTTTTCAGACGAACTCAAGCAAGTTGAAAAATGGAGAGCGAAAACCATGTATTTTTATAGCGTTAGAGATAGTCTTTCTCAAGATTATGCTTTAAAGTTAGGAATAGATAAAGTTTATATCTTTCCCGATCTAGCTTGGTTAATTGAAAAGCAAAATGAAGGCGATCGCATGACTTGGTTGATGCAAACGCCAGACGCTTATACTCAACCATTAAAACTAGAAAAAAATGATTATGTCGTCTTTAGTTTTAGAGGTGATTTTAAAGAATTTAATGCTTCTCAATACAAAGATAATTTATTGGCAGCACTCGATGACATTGTTAATACAGTTTGTGGAGAATGGTTGAAGAAGTTAGTAATTTGTTACCAGGTGAGACGAGACTCTAAAGTTTGTCAAGAGTTAATCGAGCGTTATAAAAATAGTTGCGAGGTTATTTTTATCGAAGATTATTTAGATAGTCAATATATGTACGATCTT
>JALOOL010000371.1 GCA_025454425.1 Hydrococcus sp. Prado102
TTCTATACTGTAATTGTCTCGATCGATTCGGCTAATGAAAGAGCGATCGATTTTTAAGGTATTGAGGCGAAAGCGATGCAAGAAACTCAACGACGAATATCCCGTACCAAAGTCATCGATCCCTAGCTGAATTCCTAATGCTTGTAGTTGTGAGATGATAGTTAAGGCTGATTCGGGGTTTTCAATAATAGCGGTTTCTGTAACTTCTAGTTTTAAAGTTTCTGCGTCTAACTCTGTCTGTTCCAAAACTTGCGAAATTCTCTCGACTAAATTGGGTTGGGCGAATTGTTTGCTAGACAAATTTACGCTAATTTTTAAAGGTTGGATAAAATTTTCTGTAGCTTGAAGTTGTTGCCATTGTCGGATCTGACGACAAGCTTCTCGTAGTACCCATAAATCGATAGAGATAATCAGTCCGGTTTCTTCTGCTACAGGAATGAATTCGACTGGAGAAATTAAACCCCGTTGAGGATGCAGCCAACGTACAAGGGCTTCAAACCCGACGATCGCACTTGTGGTAACTGACACGATCGGTTGATAATAAACTTGAAGCTCATTGCGATCGATAGCTTGACGCAGGTCGTTTTCCAATCGCAAAGTTGCGGTTACTTGGGCATGAGTAGCGCTATCGAACACTTCATAACGATTTTTTCCGCGTGCCTTGGCGCGATACATGGCAATATCAGCATGACGAAGTAAATCTTCTATGCGATCGTCGTTATTTGAGCCGATAACAATTCCAATACTAGCCGTTATGTAAAATTGATAAGCATCCAAGTTAAAGGGAGAACTCAACGCGCTTAAAATTCGTTCTGCCGCGCGGCAAGCATCGCTAGCATCTTGGATATCTTCTAAGAGGATAGCAAACTCATCGCCTCCTAAACGAGCTATTGTATCGCTCGATCGCAAGCATCTTTTCAGTCTAGGGGCAAGAGCAACCAAAAGCCGATCTCCAACTCCATGACCTAAACTGTCATTGACGACTTTAAAACGATCGAGATCCACAAACAAAAGCGCAAATTGATAATTTTGATAGCGCTTGCCTCGTTCGATCGCATGATGTAATTGCTCTCTAAATAAAAGGCGGTTAGGCAAACCCGTTAAATCGTCGTGAAAAGCTTGCGATCGCAGTTTTTTTTCTGCTTGCTTGCGATCGCTCGCCAGTGCCCCCAAAATAATACCAGTGTGCGTAATTGCCATTAAGCCGAACTGTAATGCCAATGTATTAGCGACACCAATATTAGCCCCTACTAAAAAAGCAACGCCGAGATTAATGCCCAAAACGGTTGCTGCTGCTCTCGGTAGCCCATAATGAAGCGCAATCCAAATCAACGGCAAAAAAATCAAATAAGCATAATCTAGCCACAATCCTCGCTGAGTGCCGTATCCAACCCAAATTACTATAGCTAGCGCGAGCAGTTGCACTAGCTGGACGGGTAAATTTTGACGGGAGGGAAAGCGCAATTCGTCATTTTTATACGAGCGTTGTTTTTGGGACTCTTTTGTTGCCCACGCCCAAGGTAGCTTCCGCAGCCAAATCATCAGAAATGGTGCTAACATTCCTATGCCAGTGGAATCGCCAGCCCAGTAATGCGATGTTAACATAAGCCAATCAGACCAAGGGATAATTCCAGCACTGGCAAAGTTTACAACTTGTAGTAGCGCGACGACCAAGGGAGTTATCAGTGCTGCGACAATAGTAAATAAAACTACATCCCGAAATTGCCGCAGGCGGGGATTAATTTTCAGTTTGTGTAGTAGTAAAGCACAAGCACCGACGTAGCATGAAGTTGTAACGACATTGAAAATCAGCAGCGTTACCAAAGGTAAATCGCGATCGCTGACGAACCATTGATGAATAAAGGTATTGATTAGTAGTGCCGGCCAGTAGCGCAAGCCAAATACCAGCAAAAGCACGACATCCAGTGCAGAAGGCGGATACCATACCTGAATTTCAGGCGCTGATTCAAACCTAACTGCTACTACATCCAAAGCCGTCCAACAAAGAAGATAGATAATTACAAGCAATATCGATCTGACAATTGATGGCAAACGTCGCAGCCATCTCGACAACTTTTTGTAGATTGTTGGGCCTCGATTATTTGATACAGACACTACTTTTAGTTTTTTGGCTCAACTTTGTTAAGACTTTGTTCAGTTTAATATTTATACTCTTATTTTTTATTTTTGTTTTCTATAAACTTTTTTTTAATGAATATCTGTAATTACCTCTTTCCTCTATCTTAAGAGGGTTGTTAAATAGCTCATTTTTTATCTTTCAAAATGTAGAAAGGCGATCGCTCTATTGGTTCGACAATCGCTTTCAGTTTTTTCATAATCTTTATTTTTTTCATAATTATTCATTTTCCAAATAAGCTCGATTCGCTTTTTTTCATATCCCGTTACGGGAGCGTATAAAGTCGGTAATTTTTAAGTCAAACGCGATCGAGCGGTTGATGGGGTTCCGGCGGCAGTTCAATTCGGATTGGGTCGCCAGGTCGTACCTCGCCGCCGACTGCGACGATACCCATAACTCCAGCTTTGCGGATGAGCTTGCCTTGCTCGTCGCGTCCCAACACTGCCGCCATCAGTCCTGGTTGAAATCGATCCAACTGAGAGCAAGGATTTCGCAAACCCGTCAATTCGACGATCGCCAAATCGCCTATATGTAGGCGCGTACCAGTGGGTAAACCGAGTAAATCGATACCGCGCGTCGTGATATTTTCACCCATTTGTCCGGCTGATACGATGAAGTCAGCAGCACGCAACTCGTCATGTAGTTCGGCGTGAATCAAATGTACTTGACGCAGATTAGGCTGAGTCGGATCGATTGCCACTCGCGATCTATGCTTGACTTTAGCGCCTATGTGTGCATCGCCCTCAACGCCAAGTCCAGTTAGAAGTCGAATACTTTCCTGATTAAACTTAGAGAATGCGTGTTCTGTGTTGCGACTGACTGCGATCGCGATACCATTCATCTGTTTCTAGATAGGTGCATTATGCAGTAGCTTACACATTAGAATTATAGACTAGCAAAGTCAGAATTATTGGTTGGAATGGTCTTAGGAGCGATCGCTTATTTAATTATTCCGCTCGTTTTTTTGGTCTGGTTAGGTCGGGGACGCGAGCGTAGTAAAATCGGTTGGTTAATTAAACTATTAGTTGTTGCACTCTACATTATTTATATTTTTCTGGTTGGACGATGGGATTGGTTTAGTTACTACCTCAGATTTATTTCGATCGCCCTCTTTTTTTTCGTAGCATTTAAATCTTATTTTAAAATAAAAACTTTACCCCTGCTGGCAATCATATTTTAATCCAGTGTAAGAGCGCTGAAGTGGCAGTTGCTCATTTATTAAGAGGAAGCGTGACGGTTAATGCGGGAGAATTAATTAAAACGGGTCAAGCGATCGCAAAAATAGGAAATTCAGGGAACACTAGCGAACCTCATCTTCACATCCATGCACGAAAACCAAGTACAAGCAGTTCAATTTTAGGCGGAGAAGGAGTTCCCATTGTTTTTGAAGGTAGATTTTTAGTAAGAAACAGTTTGGTCTACCGAGCCAATAATTAACTTCTGCATAAATCTTTCGATATGGACTAAAAATAATAATAAAGTGATTTTTATCGCGATCGCCCTTGGCGGTACGCTCTGCGTAATCGCGCCTTCTATATAACAAACCTCATATAAGTTATGAACCGCAAACTTGCCAAGTTTCTGAGCCTGCTTTTGCTCGGTTTTTTCCTAAATTTTGGAATTTCGCCCGTTTTGTCGCAAATTCCCGTCGCTCATTCTGCCGAACAGCTAGTTCAAAAGGCGCAATCAGACTATCAGGCGGGACGCTTGGCAGAAGCACAAGCCTCTCTCGAACAAGCTATTAAGATCTTTGAGGAGCAAGGACAAGGAAATAGCGGAAACATAGCAATTACGATAACTAATTTAGGACGATTGCAGTATGCGGCGGGAAAACCAGAAGAAGCGCTCAAAAATTGGCAGCAAGCAAGTAGTATTTACGAGCAACTATCCGATCCCCAAGGTGTAACTCGCTCTCAGATTTACCAAGCACAGGCATTACAAGAATTAGGATTGTATCCTCGCGCTTGCGATACGCTCGTCCAAGCGCTGAATTTTGCTCCCTTGACTTGCGCGACTCTAACACAAAGGGATTTAAGAGAAAAGAGTCAGGTTGCTTTTGCCGAGCTTGACTCGGTAAACTTAGAAGGATGGCGTACTCTGGGGGATGTTTTGCGAACCATCGGTCAAGTAGAAGAATCGCGCGTCCTTCTAGAAAGCATGACCGAACAATTGCCGACTTCAGAAGCTAAAGCGATTACTATCTTGAGTTTGGGCAATACTTATCGAGCATTAGGCAATCAAATTCGCGATCGCCAATCTCCGCCAAAATATGATTATATGCCGTGGCGGTGCGAAGATAATGCAAATCTATCTTTCCCCGATACAGCGATCGCAGCTTATCGAAAAGCCAACAGCGCTTACGAACAGATTATCAATGAATTTCCCCAATCGGCAACGCGAACGACAGCACAGATCAATCGTCTCAGTTTGTTGAGCGAATTGGGAAATAAATTAGGCATAACAGTTGCATCTTCCCAAGATATCGATCTAACGCAATTACCCCCCAGTCGTACCAAAGTTTATGCCGAAATTAAAGTTGCCAAAAGCGAAGCTTGTTTGAGACAATTGACGGGAAATTCCCCAAACTGGCAAGAAACAGTTAATGAATTACAAATTGCTTCTCAAGATGCTGATAAAATAGGCGATCGCTTTGCGAAATCCTATGCACTTGGAAATCTTGGAGGCGCGTACGAATATCAAGCTTGGCTTTCAGGAACGACTTCTCAAGGACAAACTTACAGCCAGCAAGCAAAGCAAGTTACCGAAGAAGCTTTATACTTAGCTCAACCCAGCGAAGCTCCCTACATAGCTTATCAATGGCAGTGGCAATTAGGACGGCTTTTTGACTTAGCAGGAAATCGGGAAAATGCGATCGCGTTTTACGAACGAGCAGCTAACACGCTAGCCTTAGTACGAGAGGATTTATTGGTCGTCAATTCTGACGTGCAGTTTTCTTTTCGAGATAACGTCGAACCCCTTTATCGAGAGTTAGTTGCGTTGCTTCTCTCTTCAGGCGAACAACAACTCGAACAACCAACGCTAAGAAAGTCTCTTAATTACATCGAATCGCTACAACTAGCCGAACTTGAAAACTATCTACAATGTCAGTTAGCAGAACCTCAAGCCGTTGATGTTGTCGATACAGATGCGGCAGTAATTCATCCGATTCTGTTAAAAGATCGTATAGAAATCATTCTGGCATTACCTAACGAACCCTTACGCCGTTATACTGCCCCCAATAGTTCCGAAGAACAGGTGGACGCGATTGTTAATAAGCTACGACAAGAATTAATCGTACCGGGAGAACGCGGCGAAATTCCTAAATTAGCCGCACAAGTTTATAGCTGGCTAATTTCGCCTTTAGAAGCCGATATAACGCAAAATCGCTCCAAACCAATCGATACTCTCGTCTTTGTGTTAGATGGCTCTTTGCGCAACATTCCTATGACTTCTCTCTATGACGAGAAAACCCAGAAATATCTCATTGAGAAATACGCGATCGCCGTCAATCC
>JALOOL010000372.1 GCA_025454425.1 Hydrococcus sp. Prado102
GTGGCTTGTGCTTGCAGCGCCAGGAATAGGAGGATACAACGGGTCATTATTTCCTAGCCAACCAAAAGCATTACCCAATTCTAATCGCTGACCGACAATCACTCGCAACCCTTCTGCCCAAGCACGACGTTCCCAATAACCATCTAATCCCTGATTTTCTGGGCTAACTGTACTGAGATTAGTTAAAGGTGTATAGAAAGGATCGGTGCTGGGTATTAATTCACCCGATTTTCTTCCTGTCGGCGTACCATCGGCGTTAAAGAAAGGTCTGATGACCGAGTTATATACTGCTTTGGGGCCGTAGCGATCGTCGGCTCGATAAGTATCGTCCACATAAGGCGCTTGTGCCGAACGATTAAATATCCGTCCTCTTTTGTAAATGTCGGTGTCTTTCCAAGCGAGATCTCTGACTGAAGTATTTCCTTCATCTCCGTTGCGGGCTTGGTTGCGATCTGTTGTAAAGAGTATGACGGGATCGAGAGAGATGTCAGCAGGATTAGGGGCTGAGGATTTTACCGAATCTTTAGTAATATCGAGAGGAGTTTCAGTTCTGCCATTATTGCCGCTGGGATTATATAGATGCACAACCGAGCTACCACCATAGGCATTATCTTTTATTGTGCCAGAAATGATCTGACCCAAATAAGGTGGTGAGCTTTCAGATATATCTCCTCCGACCGTGATGTCAGAGCTATTCTGTGTAAATAGACACGAAGCAGGAGAACTAATCAAAAATGATTGAAAACTATTTCCGCCAATAACCAGATTGCCCTCTGTGTGCATCGCTCCATTCCATCTAAAAAGCGGCCCTGGGAAGATTTCTAGGTCGTTGCGGAACCATGCACCCCATCTATTGCCCCTAGACGCTTGTCGATCTTGTTGCATCTCAAGCGTAGCAACCGTTCGGCTGGCTTGATTTTGGTCATTAATAACTAATGCTGTTACCTGAAAGGCTCGGCGTGCAACTGCGTTATTAATTGCGTCCCATTGCCGCTCGTTGGAAGATAAGTTTGTCGGGGTCAGAGCATTTAGTAGTCCTTGACAAGCAGGATTAGTACGAGCTTGTAAGTTAATAGGGCCGTTGCGAACGATTAATTGTGGTGCTTTAACCGCATCGGATAGTTGTCGCGGGTCTGTCGAACCATCAGTAATGCCCGTGTTCGACAAAATCGAGTAAGCAACGGTTTCTAGGTTGCCGTCTCCATTGGTATCTATTTGAAACGACCAGGCGTTTTCTACTGTATTATTGTTGCCATCAAGATTTAAACGTTCTTCTCCTGGAAAGTCATAAGGATTTTGATTGCCAGTAGTGCTGGGATCGATGTCAATGACAGGTTTTGCTATAGCGCCCTGGTTGCGCAACATATCTGCCATAAATTCGTCTGAGGGTAAGCCGCCAGGAAGACGAATATCTTGTCTAAAGAGATACTCTAACTTAGCCTTAGCTCTGTCGATCGCAGGAGTGGCAGCATTATAAATAACCTGTTGATTTCTCTCTCCGATAACTTGGGTGGTTCGATTAAGCGATCTAAATAGCAGCGAACTAACCACCAAAGACATGATGAGGAGTAGAATCGCAATGGTTGGCAGAACAAATCCTCGATTTGAAGCCATTCGTCCTCTGCTCAAAACTGAGGTTAGCCTCCTAAAGCCTCCAAAAATGGGAAATAAGGTTTTGACCCCCCTCGTTCTCCCCTTACTAACGGGGGATAAAAGGGAGCGAAATTTACCCGATTGTGTAAGTTTTGTAATAGTTTGTAATAGCGATTTTGGCAGTGCTATTAAAGCTAATAGCGATCGCACAAATCGCATTATCCAATTTTGTAAAAGTTTATTAATGCCTTTCCCTTTTGCTTTTGATGACTTTTGGGGAGGTCGAAAAAGGTTTTGAAATAGATTGCTTCGTTTGTGCCTAGCCATATTTTATTGCTTGCTTAAGAGTTAATTTACGTAAATGTTATTGATAGATAAGAATAGATACTAAATATTTGAACGATTCCTAAAAATAAGAAGTGTATATTCATTCGTAACAGCGATCGCACCCAAGAAACAACCGCAAATCTACGCACCATTTTCTTTCTTCCTAATCAAGCTTTTCAGTAATTTCCGCAGGAAATTTCAAAAAACGCTTACTACAGAAAGATTCGACCTGCAAACTTAGCTTACCCATCTACGGGAAAAAAAATAACATTGCGATCGCGAAGATCTTCTACCGACATCACAATAAAAAAATCTCCAACCATCGCGAAAGCAAAGTTAGAGATTTATTGATTAAGTTGCAAGTTGGGTTTCGTTCCTCAACCCAACCTACGTTTAAGGTTTTATGGTTAGCAGCGCGATCGCACTGCAAATGTATGATGGAAAATTAAGTTCCAGCCGTCCAGGAATTAATGTACTCGACTTGCTCTGGAGTCAAGCTATCAATAGTAATTCCCATTGCTTGTAACTTCAGACGGGCAATTTCTTTGTCGAGTTCTGCTGGAATGGTATAAATACCAGGATTCAGCTTACCTTTATTCTTAACCAAATACTCGCAAGCGAGCGCTTGGTTGGCAAAACTCATGTCCATTACTGCGCTGGGGTGTCCTTCGGCGGCGGCGAGGTTAACCAAACGTCCTTCTCCCAACACGACAACCGATTTGCCATTGGGCATTTTGTATTCTTGGGTAAAGTTGCGAACTTCTTTAACTTCGGTTGCTTTTGCGCCCAAGGATTTGAGATCGATTTCGATGTCGAAGTGACCTGAGTTACAAACGATCGCGCCATCTTTCATCGCTTCAAAATGTTCGGCGCGGATAACGTGCTTGTTACCCGTAACGGTAACGAATACATCGCCTTGAGGGGCTGCTTGAGCCATTTGCATAACTTTGAAGCCATCCATTGCTGCTTCAATTGCCTTAACTGGATCGATCTCGGTTACGATAACGTTAGCGCCCAAGCCTCGCGCCCGCATTGCTACGCCTTTGCCGCACCAGCCGTAACCAGCAACGACGACGGCTTTACCTGCTAGTAGAACGTTTGTCGCGCGGATAATACCATCTAAGGTAGATTGACCCGTTCCATAGCGATTGTCAAAGAAGTGCTTGGTGTCAGCATCGTTAACGTTCATAGCGGGGAAGCTGAGAACGTTATCTTTTAACATTGCTTGCAAGCGAACGATTCCGGTGGTTGTTTCTTCGGTAGTTCCGATAAGATCGGCAATTTGATGCTTGCGTTCTTGAATTAAGGTTGCAACTACGTCGCTACCATCGTCGATGATAACGTTTGGTTTGTGGTCGAGTGCGGTTTGAACGTGACGGTGATAAGTTTCGTTGTCTTCGCCTTTGATGGCAAAAACAGGAATATCATAATCAGCTACCAAACAGGCGGCTACGTCATCTTGGGTAGATAGCGGGTTGCTGGCAATCAGGAGTGCATCTGCACCCCCAGCTTTAAGCGCGATCGCCAAATGCGCTGTCTCTGTGGTAACGTGGCAGCAAGCAACTAAGCGAATGCCAGCAAAAGGCTTTTCTTTGGCAAAGCGATCGCGAATTTGCGCTAGAACGGGCATTTCTCTTCCCGCCCATTCAATTCGCTGTTTCCCCTTGGGAGCGAGCGAAATATCTTTAATTTCGTATTTTTGTTTGATGGGAGTTGCAGTCATTAATCTCTTTTCCTTGCAAACTTCAATATTTTGCCAGTTTACTTAAGTTAACATTATCAGTTAGGAATGTCATTGGTTATTAGTTATTCTCAGCTAAGAAGCTGTCAGCTATTAGCTATGGCGAGTTTAAATGAATCATAAATATTGTAGCGTTCCACTCGCGCGAGCAAGATGCTCGCACTACTGAAGGAAAATCGGCTCTCGCAAATCAAATAGACTCGCTATATATCGTCTATCATTTATTTCATCATGCCTCTAAAAACGCAAAATCTTTGCGGCGGCTATCAAAATAAACCAGTCGTTCGCGAAATTAACTTGGATCTAAAAACGGGTGAATGGCTGAGTCTTGTTGGGGCGAATGGTTCTGGCAAATCGACTTTTTTAAAACTTCTCTGTCGCATCCTCCAACCTACGGGCGGAACTATTCTTTTGGACGGAAAAGTTGTTAATAATTTACCTGCTAATATAGTCGCTCAAAAAATGGCAATTTTGCCACAACAGCAAACGATTCCTTCAGGATTAACCGTTTATCAACTGGTTAGTTTGGGAAGAACGCCTTATCAATCGTGGTGGCAATGGGAATTAGCTACCCAAGACCGACAAAAGGTAGAAGAAGCGCTTGTACAGACTCAATTAGAAGCTTTTCGCGATCGCCCTGTAACTGAACTATCCGGCGGCGAGAGACAGAGAGCATTTCTAGCGCTTGCACTCGCCCAAAATCCTAAAATTTTGCTTCTTGACGAACCAACAACCTATCTAGATATCAACTATCAATTACAGTTGTTAGAGTTATTAAAGCGGCTCAATCAAGAACAAAATCTAACCATTATTACTGTCTTGCACGATATTAATTTAGCGGCAAGGTATAGCGATCGGCTTGCGCTACTCAAACAAGGTAGTCTGTATGCCGTAGGAACGCCAACCGATGTAATAATCCCTCAAACAATTGCTAGCGTTTTTGGCGTTGAAGTCGCAGTTATTGAAACGCCAGTTGGGATTCAAATTTGTCCGCTTACTTCCGTGTCATTTAACTAAGCGATCGCGCCTTCAAATTACTTGCTGAATTGAGGAACAGGGAACAGGCAATAAATATGGTTGATTGGTTATAGAATAAGTTTGGCGTGAAGAAAGTTTAAATACGTGAAAAATTAATTTCGATAGAATTATTTTATTGTGTCATTTCATCATTCATCATTCAAAATTTAATTTATGTTTCGTAATTGGATAACTCGTTTTTTAGCTCTTCTGTGCTGTATCTATTTAATTGCTTGTAATTCATCAACTTTACCCGCGCAACCAAACACAAACGAACCGATTAAATTTCCGAATTCTTCTGTTGAATCAGCGCAAAGAGTCATCGCATTAACTTCTCTAACAGCCGATATTATCGAACGATTAGACTCAACAAAACTCGCTGGAATTGCCGGAAGTAGTTTATTAAAAAAAGACGAACGCTTTCAAAATGTTCCTCAAGTTAGTGAAGGACAAACCCCGCCTAATTTAGAAAAAATTGTAGCTCTCAAACCCGATCTTGTCATTGGCGCGAAGGGATTTAGCGATTTAACGCTAAATAAATTAAAAGAATTAGGGATTTCGACGCTTTCTACTAATATTGATAGTTGGAATGCTTTAATAGAAATTACTCAATCTTTAGCTCAAATTATTGGAGCCGATCCAACACTGTTACTCGATCGCTATCAAACCTTTTTAAACAACGATTCTCAATCTAGTCCGTCAACATTAGTATTAGTTAGTCGTCAGCCCATTCTCGCCCCCAATCAAAAAAGTTGGGCGGGAGATTTATTGACAAAATTTAAGGTCAAAAATGTAGCCGCCGAGTTGCAAGGTAATGCGCCGATTGCAGGATATGTAACCCTTTCACCCGAAAAAATTCTCCAAGAAAATCCAGAATTGCTCTTAATTGTCGAACCGATGGGACAAAAATTGCTCCCAGAATTCAAAGCAGAACCGTTTTGGAAACAACTCAAAGCAACTCAACGCGATC
>JALOOL010000080.1 GCA_025454425.1 Hydrococcus sp. Prado102
GGACGCCGCGCGGGCTCGAGGCCAAGGCGTTGATGGATCGCGGGGATCTGGTGCCGGATGTGGTCATTCTGGCCATCCTCGGCGAAGCATTGGGGGCGCCCGCCGCCGCCAGGGGTGCGATTCTCGATGGCGCCGTACGTACGACGGGGCAGGCCGCGGGGTTGAACGCGGAACTCGCTACCCTCGGCCGACGTGTGGATCATGTGCTGCTCTTCGACATCGCGGATGAGGAGCTCGTGCGGCGGCTGAGCAGCCGCACGACGTGCGAGAAGTGTCAGCGCCCGTTCACGGGGCGCACGCCGGGCGAGCTGTGCGGTCAGACCGATTGCCCAGGCGGTGGGACGCTCGTGCGTCGGAAGGACGATGAGCCCGAAGCCATTCGCATTCGTTTGGGCGAGTACCAGCAGAAGACCGCCCCGGTCGTGCAGTGGTATCGCGAGCAGGGGACGCCCGTGCATGTGATCGATGCGGTCGGCTCTCTCGACGAGGTCCTCGGTCGCGTGCATGCCGCGCTCGGGCGCTAAGCGCGCGCATGCGCATGGAGTTCTGGAGATGATCCAGCTCAAGTCCCCACGCGAGATCGAGACGATGGCGCGCGGTGGTGCGATTCTCGCCGAAACGCTCGAGTACCTGACCGGCTTCGTTCAGCCCGGGATCTCGACCGGTGAGCTCGACCGGTTGGGCGACGCGTTCATTCGCCAGAAGGGTGGCGTGCCGTCGTTCCTCGGGCAGTACGGCTTTCCGCGATCGCTGTGCATCTCGGTGAACGAGGAGATCGTGCACGGCATCCCCTCGGAGCAGCGCATCCTCAAGTCGGGCGATCTCGTGAAGCTCGACTGCGGCGTGATCTTCGAGGGGATGTATACCGACTCGGCGATCTCCGTCCCGGTGGGGACCCTGTCGCCCGAGGTGACGCGCTTGAGCGATGTCACGCGTCGTGCGCTGATGGCCGGACTCAAGGCAGCGACGCCCGACAATCATGTGGGCGACATCGGCGCGGCGGTGCAGGCGGTCGTCGAGACGGCCGGCTTCAACATCGTCAAGGAGCTTGTCGGGCACGGCGTGGGCTTTGCCGTGCACGAGGAGCCGCAGGTGCCCAACCATGGCAAGCCCAAGCGCGGGCGCAAACTCGAGCCGGGGTTGGTGATTGCGATCGAGCCGATGGTGAATCTGGGCTCACCGCGCACGCGGACGCTGCCCGACAAGTGGACGGTGGTCTCGGCGGACAAGAGCCCGAGTTCGCACTGGGAGCACACGGTGGCGATCACGCCCGATGGGCCGCGCGTGCTGACGACGACGGCCGGGGTGCCCTCGCTGGTGTAGAGGGAGCGCGGTTGAACGCGGTTGGGGGCTGTGGCGGCGGAGGGCCCCAGTGCGGCGATCGGGAATCGGGGGCGTTGTGTCTGGCGGACGGACTTCGCATCGTATTCCACAGGTGGAGGTGGATATGGAGCTTTCCGTCAAGACAACTATCCTGCTCAGTCCGGAGCTGCATCGCCGGTTGACGTCGTACGCCGAGCAGCGCGGGGTGAGCATGGGCGCGCTGGTCCGTGAGGCGTGTGAGACGCTCTATGGCACGGAGGTCGACCGGACGTCGCGACTCGATGCGGTGCGCGCGCTGGGCGCGCTGGCGCTGCCGGTTGGCGCGGTGGCCGACATGAAGCGCGAGTCGGTGCCGGCGACCGACGACCCCGTACCGTGAAGCTGAACGACACCAACGTGCTCATGTACGCGGCGGGTGCCGCGCATGCGCACAAGGCGTCGAGCGTGGCGCTGCTCGAGCGGGTGGGCGCTGGTGACGTGGACGCAACGATCGATGCGGAGGTATTGCAGGAAATCCTGCATCGCTACCGCGCGATCGGGCGCTGGGCAGACGGACGGCGCGTGTTCGATCTTGCCCTCGCGCTCTTTCCCGAGGTGTTGCCCGTTGGCGTGGACGCCATGCGTCACGCGCGTGTGCTGATGGATCGGTATCCTGCGCTCGCCGTGCGTGATGCTGTGCACGCGGGTGTGGCCCGCGCGCACGGCATCACGACGATCATCTCGTTCGATACCGATTTCGATGTGCTCGCGGAAGTTGCACGCGAGCAGCCGGTGTAGCGGTCAGGTACTGTGCCGCCGCCGGCGCGCGACGGCGAAGATCGTCGCGAGCCCGGTCGCGATTAGCGCGTGCGTCGACGGCTCGGGGACGACGGTGGTGGGGCGGAGCGCCCAGTTGCCGACGTAGGCATTCTCGGACCAACCACCACTGCCGCTGGTGAAGCCGACGCGCGCGGTCGAGGCCCACGCCGGCGCGAGCCAGGTGCGGGTGCCGGTGTAGATGGTGCCGCCGCCGACCTTCGTGATCGACGCGCTGAGCTGGTTCGTCCCGTTGAACATCAGGCTCACGTCGAAGTCGCCACGGAGGTCACCGGCGGGGTCGAGCTGCGGATTGCCGCAGCAGCCCAGGTCCCAGGCACCGTTCTCGCCGAACGACGCGTGGTTCCAGAACGTCTTCATGCCGAACGCGACTAAATTATGCTCTAATGCACCAAGTCTTTTGAGTGTAGCTTTCTGTCCTTCGGTTAATCCCGTCACCCCAGTAAGATTGATTCCTTCGTAAAGCCTGGTAGCTATTAAGATGTTAATACACTTGCCCGTCTCGATCTCCCATAACCTCACCGTTCGATCTTGAGAACCGCTAACTAATGTTTTCCCATCCCGACTAAAAGCAACCGAACGGATCTCATTGGTATGTCCGGTATAAGTTCCGATGCACTGACCGTTGTTACAATCCCAAATTCTTATCGTGCGGTCTAAGCTACCACTAGCAATCGTCATTCCGTCGGGACTAAACGCGATCGCATAAACGCCATTACTATGTCCGGCGAACGTTTGCAGACATTCACCACTATCGATACTCCATAGTTTCATCGCACGGTCGAAACTACCGCTAACAAGGGTTTGACCGTCGGGACTAAATGCAACGGAATAAACTCGATTGCTATGTCCGATAAGGGTTTTGTAGCATTGTCCCGTACTAATATCCCATAATCTTATGGTGCGATCGCCGCTACTGCTAGCTAAAATTTGACCATCGGGACTAAAGGCAACCGACCAGACCCAAGTGCTATGTCCGGCAAGGGTTTTTAGGCATTGTCCCGTACTTACATCCCATAGCTTTATTGTATGGTCGCCACTACCACTAGCAAGAATTTGACTGTCGGGACTAAAAGCGACGGCATAGACCCAATTTTCATGTCCGATGAAGGTTCTCAGACATTGACCCGTTTTGACATTCCATAATCTCATGGTGCGATCGCCACTACCGCTAGCAAGGGTTTTACCGTCAGGACTCCAAGCAACTGAATAAATTTGTTTAGTATGACCAAATAGGGTTTTGCAGCATTTTCCCGTCTCGACATCCCACAATCTTACTGAAGAGTCAAAATGACCGCTAGCAATCGTTCGATCGGGACTCCAAGCAACTGAATAGACTCGATTGGTATATCCAGCAAAGGTTTTTAAACATTGTCCCGTTTCTATATCCCACAGCTTCACTGTTTGATCGGGACTGCTGCTGGCGAAGATTTTTCCGTCATTGCTCAAAGCAACCGACCAAACCGCTTGGTCGTGTCCGGTAAAGGTTTTGAGGCATTGTCCCGTATTAACATCCCATAGCTTGATAGTTTGGTCGCCACTGCCACTGATTAAGCTTTGACCGTCGCAACTAACGGCAACTGACAGTATCCAGTTTTGATGTCCGCTATATGTTTTTAAGCACTGACCCGTACTAACCTCCCATTGCTTGATCGTGCGATCGGGACTGCTACTAAATAGCGTTCGACCGTCTGGACTAAAAGCCACTGACAGCACCCAATTTTGGTGTCCCGTGCAAGTGTTAAGGCATTGACCCGTATGAACATCCCATAGCTTGATGGTTTGATCGCCACTGCCACTAGCAACGATCTTTCCATCATTACTAATCGCGATCGCAAATATGCCTTTACTGTGTCCGCTAAAAGTCTTCAAACATTCTCCCGTACGAACATCCCACAACTTCACCGTTTCATCGTTACTGCCACTAATAATCGTCATTCCGTCGGGACTAAACGCCACTGAATAAACTTCGTCGCGATGTCCGCTAAAAGTCTTCAAGCATTCTCCCGTCACGACCGACCATAATTTAACCGTGCGATCGGCACTACCGCTAACTATGGTTTGACTGTCCCGACTAAAAGCAACAGATCGCACCCAATTGGCGTGTCCCGTGCAAGTCAAAATTTGTTGTCCCGTTTGTATCTGCCACAAACCTATTTTGCAATCGTTATCTCCCGTGGCTAACAGTTGACCGTCTTGACTCAGTGCTACCGACCACACCTCATCTAACATCTCAGAAAACACGGAGCGATTTAAGTCAGAATAAGCAAAATTAACATCGCGCAAATTCATCCCCTGAAGATTAGCTTGCCACACGGCGAGATGAGAAAAGTCGTAGCCGCTTACATCAACCTGTAACTGACGCAGCAAATTAAGAATGTTGCCGCCAGCATAACCAATTTCTTGATGGGGTTTTCCCCGCAACATCGAGAGACATTGAGCCAGACAAAGTTCTAACCTTGAAGAAGATGTTAAATTTGCAAGCAACTTATCGATCGCGGGCTGTAAGATTAAGCGAATTTGAGTGTCTCTGATATAGTCCTTAGCAGTTGCTTTGACTAACGCATGAGTGTTGAAGAGAGTGAGTTTCTGTTGTACGATTTCTTGGACAATGCGATCGATAAATTCGCCGATCGCGTATTCCATGACTACGGGTTGTTGAGTGAAACGAGCAGCAGCCTTTTCAATTAGCGATCGCCGTTGCAAGGATGCGATCGCCGCCAATAGTTCCCCAGGAGATATAGAATTGATAAAATCGGCTTGCAACTTCTGCATAGATACGGGTTCGCGATTGATGGCAAGCCAGTACATAATCTCTTGTTCTAGATGCGTTAAACGCTGAAACTGTTGCTGTAAGAGATCGCGCAACTCGTCAAAAATAAACGAATCTTGCTCTAAAAATTGCAGAAAGCTAGAAATATCTCCCTCAAAAAAATCTCCGATCGCAGAAGCTACAATTTTTAGGGCTAACGGGTTTCCTGCATAGCGCTCGATTAATATCGACCATTGAATATCCGATCCAGTAAAATCTCCCTTAGTTTGAAAAAGTTTTCGCCCATCCGCGATCAACAATCCTGCTAACTTCAAGCAGCGCACTGGTAATTTTTCCCCCGCCAAGGGAACCAATTCTTTTGGCAACTCTCGCGATGTTAGCACCAGACAACTGTTATGAGACGTTTCGCCCACACATTTAAACAATTGACTGTATCCTTCATATCCAGATCGATAAATCCCTGTGCGATCGCGTAGCGTGTCCGCAGGACTCTCGCCACTTTGCAAAATCGATTCGGCATTATCTAGAATCAAAAGACAGCGAGAAGCGCGTAAATAAGCAATCAGCCGCGATAACTGCTCGTCAAACGTTTCCGGTAACTCCGTTTCCTGCTGATTTGAGAGGAATTGCAGCAAATTTGTCAAAAGATGTTGAATCGGCGGAGCATTACGCAAACTGCGCCAGATAATATAATCAAACTCTCCCTGAATCTGTTCGGCTAGCTTGACAGACAGGGCAGTTTTACCAATTCCGCCCATGCCTAATAAGGTTATCAGTCGGCAGCGATCGCCCACAACCCATTGCTGTAGTTTGGCAATTTCGGCAGTACGGTTATAGAAAATAGAGACATCAATAGCTTCTCCCCAATCTTGGTAGGAGTTAGCCTTTACTATTTCTGGTATCTCCGTTATGGGAGGAGGTAAAATACGATGCTCCGTAGTAGCCGCTACGTCTATGGGACGGGCTATGTCCAAGGGACGGGCGGCGTTTTTGGGAACAAGTTCGCCAACGCATACATCAGCAACGGTTTTGCATTCTAGCCCCAATCTTTCGCAAATTTCTACAAAAGTTGCATAGTCTACCGATTTGCCTGTGAGAAAGTTACTGACGGTAGATAAAGCTAATCCGCAATCTTCAGCTAAGTCTCTCTGAGAGCGAAAACCATTAAACTTTAAAGCTAATTTGGTTTTCTCGATATAGTCACTGCGTATTTTTAGCGATCGTGACATTGTTCTTAAAGTTAGTTGGTTAATTAAGGGTTGGGAACGAAAAAACGATAATTTTACAATTCTGCTAAAAATTCTTGAGTGGTGGTTTCAATTTTTAACATCGCACAATGCAAAATTTTTGGCATTCGATCGTTTAATAGATTTAACTTTGCTGTTTTATGCAGTTTAGAAAAATGACAATGTAGATTTTTTAAGTTTTGTTGTAAATTTAACGATCGCGAGTTAAATCCATCCAAGATAATTTGCGATCGCAAAACCAATGATTACTCCTGCTGTACCGCTTAAGGTAGGTTGAACGAAGTACCAATTAGATTGGTTATAGGTGGAGCGATCGGATATGTGGCGTTCGGTTAGTTGCATGGTTTTTTGTCTCCTGAAATCTTGTCGTAATAGCTCGAAGTTTCATAGTTTTATCGTAAGGATCGAACAAGAAATAAACATCCAATAAATGTCACGTTTCATCTATTACATTTGTCATGCCATTGGGAAATCGAGAAAGACGAATGTCTTAAAACGCTAAGATGTCCCAAACTTTATGAAGGGATAAATATTACTGGCGTTACAGGTTTGAGCGAAGCAACTATTGCTACTCTTAAAACTTTGGGTGCAACTTTAACTTAGCGATTCAAGGTATCTTTTCGTTATTATCTTCGTTAAAAAGTTCGTATCCTAAAATTGAGTAAAAAAAATTTTTTATGATTAAATTTGTCTGATTTAGCGCTAATATGGCGTGTATCTACGCAGCGATCGCTCGAACTAAAAAACTAAAAAGCCCAACATGGCAAAGCTATCCGATGAAATTCTCACGAATATTTTTAGCTTACAGCGGCAGCTAGCCGAAGGCATTGGAGAAGTATCAGCAGTAGAATGGGCATTGTTTGAGCAATATGGAGAAACAGATGAATCTATCGGCGAACTAGAAGAACTAAAGAATGCCAAAGAAAGATTGACTATTCCTTACTCCCGTCTGCATACGCTTTTACTAAGAATTCTGGAGGCTCAACCCACTGCTTCTGCTGCTATGCTTAATTTACTAGCGCAAACGCTCGAACAAGGTCAAGCTGCTCTAGATGCCAGCAACGCTAGTGTTAGAGAAATCAAACGGAATTGGGATTTGTTATGACTGAGGAACTCAAAATCGCTGACGCAGAAACCAGAAAGCAAACTATTCAAAAGCTTAAGGAAAGTAACAGACAGCTTGAGCTTTTTGCTTTGGCATTAGAGGATCTTATTGCAATGGTAGAAGCAGATACTCGCCATCAGCGGAGAGAACGCCTTCAAAAAAGAGCGCAAAAATAATAAAGTTTTTAATAGTTTTTGTTGAGATAGCGGCGATATAATCTTTTCTTTTAGTTCGGAAAGCGAAAGGGTTTTGTTGGCGATCGCGAGGCAAGATATCGCTTCTTTTTCCAAAGAAGATAAGCGATTGAATTGCCGTTCTAAGATCGCATCTAGATAGCTAATGCAATGAGTTATCATCGACTATTAGCCATCAAAGCGCACAACTCTGAAAAGATGCCGTTTTCCTTCACTAGACTAAGTCTGTCAATTAAGCCTATGTCACTGAGGATTTTAGTCTGCTTAGATGAGGTATAGCTTCGAGATGGAAAATATGGATAATCCCGACACCTTGCGCATTCTCAAAAGATTTTCCGGTGGTTATATAAGTTACGAGAATCATCTCGCTGTCCGCCATGCTGTAGTGCAAGAATTAGCGAGAGGCTCGAAAGATGATATCGACTTGCGTATTCTCAAAAATCTTGCACAATCCGATTGGTATGCTGGCGAAGATTACTATTACTATGGCGATGGCTCGTCTTTCCGCTGTGCTGCGGTGAGAGAAATCGTGCGGGGATGGAGAGATGACATTAACACTTTACCTTGGCTCAAAAATCTTGCCCAATCTGATGATAGCTATCATGATTTCACCGTCCGCATTGTCGTGGTACAGGAAATCGTGCAGGGATGGAAAGATGACCCTAACACTTTACCTTGGCTCGAAAATCTTGCCTATTGCCATCATAGCTACCAAGTCCGCTGTGTTGCAGTGAAAGAAATCGTGCAGGGATGGAGAGATGACTCTAACACTTTACCTTGGCTTAAAAATCTTGCCCAATCTGGTGATAGCTATTTTGATTACGCCGTCCGCACCGCCGTGGTACAGGAAATCGTGCAGGGGTGGAGAGATGACCCTAACACTTTACCTTGGCTTAAAAATCTTGCCCAATGTCATTCCAATTACAATTTCGGTATTGGTTTCGGCATTGAAGTAGTGCGAACATTATCGGATAGCGGGAAAGATGACCCTGATACCTTACGTATTCTCAAAAATCTTGCCCAACCTAATAACAATGGTTACGTTCGTTTGGAAGCGGTGAAAGCATTGGCGAGTAGCTGGAAAGACGAGCCTGATACCCTGCCTTTATTTAAAGACCTTGCCCAATATAGATCCGACGATAGCGTTCGCTGTGAGGCGGTCAGAGAAATAGTGCGGTTTTGGAAAAATAAATCCGACATCTTGCTTTTGCTCAAACATCTCGCACAATTCGATGAAAGTTCTTACGTCCGCTATGCTGCAACATCTGGAATACGAGACTGGAAAGATGAATAACTCTAACCCTTTACGCTGGCTCAAAAAAGATTCCGAACACTAGTAAACAAGGTAATTGAGACGGAGATCTCTGCGATGAAATCTCACATAATTTAATGTTTTCTTAGCTGCGATCGCGTTAAAGCAATAATTTCTTCAAAAGCAAAATTATTCGCCATTTCAGTTAAAGTATTAGCAACAGAAACATTACCATCGGGAATTTGCTCGATTAATTTGAGAATCTGTTTGGTATTGACTCTCATTGCTGCTTGATGTAATTGTTCTATCCACTCAACAGGCATTGAAGCTAGTGCTTCTCTCAACTCCTCCGGTTGCAGGTGCGATCGCACTGGCATCGCTAACGAACCTTTTGCAGGCGGGATAGGTAATTGCGGCGATTGATAAATATAACGGACTCCCAAATGTTCGCTCATTTTTTCAAAAATTGTCTCGGCTCGAAATGGCTTGCGGACAAAATCATTACAGCCGACTGACAGAGCCGCGATGCGATCTTCTTCAAAGGCACTTCCAGTTAAGGCAATAATGATGGGGGGTTTTGTAAATGCGGATTTAATCCGTTTGGTAGCCTCAAACCCGTCCATTACTGGCATCCGTATATCCATCCAGATTAAGTGGGGCGACCAGCTTTGAGTGAGGGATATCGCTTCAGTACCGTTACTTGCCTCTCGCACCTCAAAGCCCACTGGAGCAAGCAACTCTACCAATAAAGAACGATTTTCGGGCTTGTCCTCTGCAATTAAAATGCGATAGGTCGGTTGTCCGCCTTCTAAACCAATGACAATTTGGCTCGATGCTTGCGAATACAACTCGTCAGCACTAACTAAGCTAGCCTGAATATCAAAGCGAAAAATCGTTCCTTTTCCTAAATAACTTTCAACGCTAATTTTTCCGCCCATAAGTTGCACGTATTCTTGGCTAATCGCCAAGCCTAGTCCAGTTCCTTGCTGCGATCGCCGACCGACTTGGGCTTGGACAAAGGGTTTAAAGAGCATTTCGATTTCTTCTGGGGCAATACCCGGCCCAGTGTCTTCGATTTCAAAATGAATAGTTATTTGTCGTTTGTCATTTGTTATTGGTTGAGAATTGTTTACAAATGACGTAGACGCGCTAGCGGCTTCTTGTAGGGTATGACCATTGACTAATGACGCTCTAAGCGTTATTCTGCCTCGTTCGGTAAACTTAATTGCATTGCCTAACAGGTTCATCAATACCTGGCGCAGCTTTCCTTCATCGGTGCGAATCGAGTCAGGCACATCGGGAGCCAAGTCAAAAACAAGCCCTAAACCTTTTGATTCTGCTTTGAAGCGAAACATTTGTTGGAGCGAATCGAGCCAACCATGCAAAGCAAAATTATTTTCATTGAGAGTGGTTCTTCCTGCTTCAATCTTGGCGATTTCTAACACGTCATTAATCAAATTCAACAGATGTTCGCCACTGCGGCTAATAGTATCTAAATATTTTTGTTGCTTTTGAGCCAAATGACCACTGCGATCGAGCAATTGAGTAAAGCCTAAGATAACGTTAAGGGGGGTTCGCAGTTCGTGACTCATGTTGGAGAGAAACTGGCTTTTGGCACGGTTAGCGACTTCTGCAACTTTGACTGCCTCTTGCAAAGCCACTTCTGCTTTTTTGCGTTCGCGGATTTCTTGCTGAAGTTGCTCGTTTTTTTCGCTTAATTCCTCTGTTCTTTGCTCGACTCGAATTTCTAACTCTTCGTTCGTTTTTGCCAGTGCAGCAAAGGACTCCCGCAACTGCTGCGCCATTTGGTTAAAGGAGCGAGCGAGCATTTTTAGTTCTTTAGTGCCTCTTGCAGTAACCGTTTGGTTTAAGTCGCCATTGGCGATCGCAACCGACGCTTTGCCCAACTGAAGAATTGGCTGCGAGATCCAGCGAGAGGTATAAATTCCCAGCAACGTAGCGATTCCGAAAGCTCCCAGGCACAGAAGAATAGTTGCGCGAGTATTGGCATCGATTTGTGCCATAAAGTCGGATTCTGGGACGACTACAACAATCAACCAATCCAATCCGCGATCGTCTTTCAAGGGCATAACTTGTAAAAATTGCCGCTTGCCGTCAATATTAAAATCGAGTTGCTGTTGGTCGGTAATGCGAGTTAAGCTGCCAAAGCGATTTAATAAATGCTGGGTCGTGAGTTTTGTTAAAACATCGCTACTCGCGATCGCGGCAACCCGTTTTGCATCTTGCTCGGTTACAGGAGCCGTCGGATTGGGGATAATATAGGGGGCTTGGTTCGCGGAACTAGCTACTAGCAATCCCGTCTGTCGTTCGACGATAAATGTTTCGCCCGATCTCCCAATTTTCAAGCTTTTGAGAAAGTGGCTAATCTTTTCTAAAGAAAAATCAACAGCAACAACGCCTAGCAACTTCTGGCGATCGTCATAAACTGGCAAGCTAGCATTGAGTACATACTTCGGCACGGCATACAACTTGTAGATTTCTCCCCAGTTGGCTTTTTTCTTCTTGACCGCAGTTCGATACCAAGGACGAGTTCGAGAATTAAAGTTAGGCTTAGATCGTACCAGTCGAGTCCGATTGTAATTAGAATCTACCTCGTAGAACCGCACTTCATGCCCAGTCTCTTCCCCCGAAACTTTCATCAAAAGTATGCCATCCTCTCCGAGTTCAGACCCGATATGTCCGCCTGTTTGCTCGGTTCCCACATAAATTGCTCTGACCGATTCAAAAATCTGGATCTGATGTAAAAAATGTTGTTCTAATTGAGGGAAGTTTTGCAGATCCAGTTGCCCAAGCTGAATGGCATCAGCATTGACTTGATTAATCTTATGCGGGGTGGCAACATAGGTTTCTAAGTATTGCTGGATGCGAGCGGTAATTTCACTTCTGAGTTGGCTGGCTACCTCATTAACTGCCCTCTCCCCGTTTTGAATCGATAGCCACCCCGTCAGCCCCACCGCTAAAGAAATTTCCAGAATAAATGGTACTACGAGGATGAAGCGCAGTGGCACGCTTTTAGTCAGTTTAGAAACTCGATGGGTTAGAGGACGCATTTGACCGAATCCCGAATTTAAACGTCATTGAGATTAAGGGAAAGGCTTATTTAAAGTCTTAGAGAAGATAAGCTAGCGATCGCGCTTGCCATTTCACCAATCATGTTATGACAAATGTCACAGTCTGGAAATGACATTTATAGGATGTAAGCAAGACCTCTCGTTCGATAACTTAGGATTATCCAACTCAAGAGGATTAAAGTGATGACTGCGAATCTATTACAAAGCCTTGCGATCGCAAAAATTCATCAAAAAAATCTAATGGCTCGATGGTTGCTCGATAAAAACTCCCGACTTGATTGTCAATGAATTTTAGAAGATTGTGAAGATAATTCTCATAAAAGTCCCTCAAATCTTTATCTTTCCAAAATGAATAGAAAAATCTTTTTCGCTTCTTATATTCCCTTCGCTTGCTAATTAGTCATACTAATTAAATTTTCTGTTTATTACTCTGGTTTAACTTCTTACATTTATGTACGATCGCCATTTTCTTAATATTTGTTTACATTAAGATTAAAGCCGGACTGTTGAAGATGTTGGATGACAAAATTTTATTTGAGTTAGAACTAAAAACTTCTGCTTCAGTTAGTTTTAACCGACTTATTATATGAGCCAAGGAATTAATTTCTTGGCGAACTCGATGAGAATGAAATAGCCATAGAGAGCGATCGCGCCTAAAAACCAGCTTCAAACGAATTTATATAATGTAATCAAAAATTTTCGCATTGGTAAGCCAGAGTCTCGTTTAAGCATCGCTACTTATATATATAACTAAAATATGAATGACACTCAGCCCTCCAAGGGAGATATTCTCATTATTGACGATACACCAGACAACCTACGCCTTTTATCGGCGATGCTAGATAAACAGGGTTATGAAGTTCGCAGTGTAACCAACGGTGCAACCGGATTGATGGGCGTGCAGGCTCAACCGCCCGATTTAATTCTGCTAGACATTAATATGCCTCAAATGAATGGCTACGAAGTGTGTCAGCGCTTAAAAGCTAATCCCGATGCGAAGGAAATACCTGTAATTTTTATTAGCGCTCTCAATGAAGTGTTTGATAAAGTCAAAGCCTTTGCGGTTGGCGGTGTAGATTATATTACCAAACCATTCCAGGTTGAGGAGGTTTTAGTACGAGTTGAGAATCAATTGACCGTCCGCAGGCTGCAAGCGCAGTTACTCAAAGCCTTAGAACAAGAGCGGGAACTCAATCAACGAATTGAGGAGATAGCCATTCTCGAAGAGCGCAATCGCATCGCCCGCGATATCCATGACTCGTTAGGTCATGCACTTGTAGCACTGAACATTCAAATGGAAACTGCGCTAACCTTGTGGCAGGACGATCCAAACAAAGCTTATACATTTTTAGTAGAAGCCAAACAGCTAGGTTCAAAAGCGTTGGAAGCGGTGCGCCAATCGGTCACAGACATGAGATCCGATCCCTTACACGGTCAATTATTAGAAAGAGCGATCGCCACCCTCATCGAAGAATTTTACCAGACCACGGGCATAATGCCCCAATGCCAGATCGACCTATCTCAGCCCTTATCAGAGCGAGTTAATCTTGCAGTATATCGAATCTTGCAGGAAGGATTGACTAACATCTGCAAACATTCGCAAGCAACTGCGGTTCGGCTGACTATTCAGACAACGGCTTTCGATTTATCGCTTATGCTTCAAGATAATGGTAGAGGCTTTCGGGTCGATAATACTTCTTGCGGATTTGGACTCCAGGGAATGCGAGAAAGAATTGCCGCTTTGGGAGGAAAATTGAAACTTGATAGCGAACCGGGAGCAGGCTGTCGGATTACGGCTAAATTTTCGAGGTTATTAACATGATTCGAGTGATGCTCGTAGAAGACCAAGAGATTGTTCGTCGGGGTTTAAAGACCTTATTAGAGACAAAATCCGATCTTCAAGTCGTGGGCGAAGCGGAAAATGGAAAAATGGCGATCGAACAGCTAGAAGCATTGCAGGGAGCCGAGCAATTCCCAGAAGTAGTGCTGATGGATATTCGGATGCCCGTGATGGGTGGGGTGGAAGCCACCCGACTAATCCGCCAGCAGTTTCGGGACATAAAGATTTTGATCCTGACAACTTTTAGCGATACTCAATACGTAGCAGAAGCCTTGCGTTTAGGGGCTAAAGGCTATCTATTAAAGGATACGCCTGCTGAGGAATTGGCAAAGGCAATTCGCTCGATTTCCCAGGGCTACACTCAATTTGGGCCTGGAATTATGGAAAAGGTAATTGCCCAAGTACCGACGACTGAGCCAAACAAGCGCGAAGAACCCCCAACGGGGCTATTAGAATTAACTTCCAGAGAACGGGAAGTATTGCGAATGATTGCGTCTGGTGCGAGTAATCGAGAAATTGCGCGATCGCTCTTCCTTTCAGAAGGGACGGTAAGAAATCATATTTCCCACATTTTAACTCGGTTGAACGTGCGCGATCGCACTCAAGCCGCGATCGTTGCTAATACTTTTAGCACTTGGTTAGAGCCAAAATCTCCCAGTGCAGGCGATTAGTTTTAAAGACTTATCATGACAAATGTAATGGTTTGAACGTGACATTTATTCGATGTGGATGATGGTGTTTTCCATTTAAATAGATATTAGTTCTTAAAGCTGCACCTCGAAGGAACCCTAGCAAGGTCAACTCGATCGCCTGACTTCTCTTAGAAACATCTATCCTCAAATCGCCAGTAGTTTTGTGCTAATCGAAATCCCTGACTTTCCTAACCAATGTATTAATACAAAAACAATTTGGAGAACTCAGATGGTGCTTCAACAAAAACCCCTCAACATTACTCAAGTTAATCCACTGCCCAAACGCTTTATCTTAAACGACATTGCAGGTAGCACAGAGATTGTTTTTTTGCCTCAATCGCCAAGTTCAGCAAACCCTCAACTAGATTACCAAGAAATGGAAACTATTCTAGCGATCGCTGAGGTCAATTTGTCCGTGCTGAAAAGTTTCCCATCGCAACTTCAGATCGTTGCATCTGGCATAGCTCCTACGTCGGGTTGGTCAAATCCTCAGTTAGTGCCATATACATATATCCAAGCACCACCAGACGGAATTTATGACTTTGATTTTGTAGCAAATCCTCCCCAGGACATTGTGGCAGAGGTAATTACACCCATCAAAGCACAGTATATTTGGCCAATCTTTCCTCAAGAACTTATCGGAGTAAGAATACATACATACACAAATTCCCATGTCGTTTTGCTGAACGCACAAGTTTCCTCCTCTAAGAGCGCTTAATCAATGTCTTTTGTTGAAAATTGTTGCGACTAATTTTGTACAGAAGTCGTTTTTACAGAAAAATTTCAGTCTTGGTCTAGATAACTAAAGCTCGCGCAGGCGGGCTTTTTTTTTAGATTTTCGGGATTAAATCTGAGGAAATTTCTAACTAGACAAAATGCAAGACAAAAATATTTTTTTTTCTCATTTTTTCATGTTCTAACTATGGAAAGTCAGATACAAGTCAGAATCATCTCAGTCACGATCTCAGTCAACGGCAGATTTTAATGAATGTATAGCAACTGAGAGGTTCTCAGATCGAACTAACTGATTACTGATACTAGGTATGCGCTCAATTAAAGCAACAAAAGGAACAACATAACTATGACGATTATTAGTGGAACAATAACTCAAGCAGACGACAACATTATTGCAGATGGTGGCGACGATAGATTTGATGTCCTAGCAGGTAACGATCGCGTTACTAGTGGTGCGGGCAATGATAGTATATCAGGCAGTTTTGGCAATGATACTCTCTTAGGCGGAAACAATAACGATGTTTTATTAGGTCAAGACAACCGAGATTCCCTTGAAGGTCAAGCAGGAAATGATACTCTTGAAGGTGGCAATGATAATGACTTCCTTTCTGGCGGGACAGGAAACAATCTTGTTAACGGCGGTGCGGGAAATGATACGTTAGTTGCCGCTAATGGAATCATTACTGAACCAGGGGATATTGGCGATACCCTAATTGGTGGTGCAGGAATTGACGAGTTGCGCGTTGAGGGAGCCTCAAACTACGTTTTGACTAACGATCTGATTTCTGTTGGCGGTTTAATACACCGTTACTCTGCTGTAGCTGATAATAAAGCTGAAGGTGCGATCGAAAAGGTCAGACTCACTGGTAACACGGCTGATAACACTATTGATGCTTCTGCTGCTCTGTTAATAGATCGAACCTTCCTTTTTGGCAATCAAGGCAATGACACTATTAAGGGCAGTCAAGGTTTAGATCAAATTTCTGGAGGTAGCGGTAATGATAGTCTAGTTGGCGGTGCAGGATTTAACTTCATCGATGGCAACGATGGCAATGACATTCTAATCGGTGGCAACGACGACAACAATTTAGAAGGCGGTGCAGGAAACGACATTGTTCAAGGTGGCGCAGAGGGTGACTTTTTTCAAGAGAGCCTTTTTGATGGAGCCGGAGATGACCGATATATTGGGCTAGGAGGCGATGATTTCTTCGCTTTAGATGGCAATTCCTTTAGTTCTGACAATATTAGCTTCAATCTTATTACCACTGCCAGCGACCCCAACAAAAGCCTACTAACAGGTGGCAAGTTTGTGTTTGGTAATTTAGATGACTCGGCTACGGGTACCGATACCCTCGAAGGGATTGAAACCGTGCAAATCTCTGGAACTGCTGGCAGAAATACTATTAATGCTTTCAACTTCAACCAAGACGTTATTCTTATTGGTAATGGTGGTGGCGATAATCTGCAAGGCGGTCGCGGTAACGATAGCCTAAGAGGTTCATTCTCTGATAGCGATACTATCTCAGGAGGTCTGGGTAATGATACCCTCATTGGCAATGGTGGTTTTAATACTGGAGAGATAGATATTTTAAGAGGAGGAAATATATTTAATGGGGTTCAATCTGCCGATACTTTTGAAATAGGAGATGGCTATCGACAAGCTGGTCATGCGATTATTACGGACTTTTCTGTCCAAGATGGGGACAAACTTCGCCTTCGTTTTCCTTTCCAGGGTTCTGCTAGCGATTTTACCTTCGTACAGAAAAACTTTAATCCGGTTTCGAGTACCAATAACTCATCTATCTTAGATACAGTCATCTTCTTTGGTTCGTCTTCTGCTAACGACATTATTGCCGTGGTTGAAGATGTCAGTATCACTGCGACAACTCCTGGGGTCGAAATCTTTGGTTAACTGTGACTTGCATCATAAGTCAATCGTTGGTTGAGTTAAGCGCGATCGCCACCCAACCAACAAATCGCTATTCAACAGTCTGCAATAAACAAAGTATTCAACTAGCCCATTCCACCAAAGCTCAAATGCAACAGTAGCTAAAAGCTGACTTATCTCGGAAACCCCTAGAGCAAGTCGCAGGTGGATTTGTGCTGGGCGAAGATTCCTGACTTCCCTAACCAACCCATTCACACAAAAACAATTAGGAGAATTTAAACCATGATGTCACAAGAACCCGTTAACATCACTGAGGTTAATCCACAACCCAAACGCTTTATCTTAAACGACAGTGCAAGTAACACAGAGATTGTTTTCTTGCCCCAAGCACCCAATTTTGCAGCCCCTCAGCTAGATTATCAAGGTCTAGAAGGGAAGTTTAGCTTCCGAGGGGATGATATTCGTCAACAAAGAACCGCCCTTGGCTTACTGATTACCGTAACCTTAGAACCAGATGCCGATGCAGGTCAACTAAACCTTAACTTAATGCTGCC
Organism: Hydrococcus sp. Prado102; assembly: GCA_025454425.1. GTDB lineage: Bacteria > Cyanobacteriota > Cyanobacteriia > Cyanobacteriales > Microcystaceae > Hydrococcus. The sequence goes on from JALOOL010000080.1 coordinate 17,512, forward strand.
ACCCATTAACTTGGCAGGCGAGAAAGCACAAGAGTTTGAAACGATCGCAATCAAAACCAGAAGTCAAGGACACGTCATCGATCCAGCAGGTGCGGAACTCTTTTACAGAGTAGTGATGTTAAAAGGGGTTGCTCAAGCTGTCATTCCTTCCGAACTTGCGATCGCACAAGCACAGGAAAGCATTTTAGAAGTCACTGATGTCCGTCTGTCGGTGCTAAAAAGTTTTCCACCGCAACTCCAGATTGCTGCTTCTGGCACAGTTTCTACGTCTGGCTGGTCAAATCCTCAATTAGTACCATTTAATTATGTTCAAGCACCACCAGACGGAATTTACGACTTTAATTTTGTGGCAACTCAACCCCAAGACGTTGCTGCACAGGTAATTACTGCGATCGCTGCTAACTATATCTGGAAAACCTTTCCTCATGAACTGGTGGGAGTACGAATACATTCATCGACCAATTCTAAAGTAGTTCGGCTCAACGCACAAATTCCGACCTCGGAAACTTGCGATTAGGAAAAACAAAGAGCATCTCTCTATGCTGGTGGGATGCTCTTATCCACCGAACAAGACTAGAAAAATTTACTCGGAAGGAAACAGCGATCGCTCGCCTCCCATAAAAGGCTGTACCAGACAGTTTGAAAGATTTATCGACAAAAAAGGAGTTATTTATGGCAAATGTTTGGGCAACAAAGATGGCTACTGGCTATCACCTTAAACCAGGTACAAAGGCTTATTGGGTCTGGTATAACGCTCCAAGCGATACAGTGTACTCGTTCTCAGTTCGACCCATTCTTGTGAGTGTTTTGCCCGACTCAGCAGATCTTTACGCAAGTGCAGCAGTTACCAATGTGGGCTACCAGGTTCGCAAAAATTCCTATGAATCACCAAAGGGAGAAGTGCATATTGAGATTGCTAACACGGGTTCTAGCACGATCCACTATGACCTATACATCAGTCAAATCGGTATTTAGGAGAATATAGCCATGAGAATATTTGTTACGTATGACGAGCAAGGCGATATCATGTCGGTCAATACACCGCATGAAACAATGAGTGAAAACTTGAAGCTTATGCCAGGAGAAGGTCAGTTTGTCACTGAGATCGATCCCAGCCAGATAAGCGATTCTTCACTGGCAAACAGCGATCGCGATGACCTCGCTAACCTTGCCCAGAGACTAATCGAGCGCTTTCGTATTCAGCAAGGCAAGTTAGTACGCAAAAGATAGTTTCCAATCTCCTGAAAGATTTCAGTTATTAATCAAGTAAAGCTCGCGAAAGCGGGCTTTTTTAGATTTTCAGGACTAAATTTGAGGAAATTTTTAACCAGACACAATGCAAGATATAGCATTTCTCTTTCTAGATAAGGTACAGCTTTGGGGAAAGGGGAAAGGGGAAAATTAATGTACTTCACCCAACTGAGAATTGCTATAAAAATATTTTCTCTTTCTTATCTCCTTATTTTCTAACCATTCAAAAGTCAGTTACAAGTCAGAATCATTTCAGTCTTGAACTCAGTTAACGGCAAGTTCTAATGAATTTATAGAACTAAATAGTTCTCTGCAAACACTTAAATCCACTGATTTCCCAAAAACAGGAAAAAACCAATAAATCAACTTAAATTAGGAGTAATTAGAATGGATATCATAGTAGGCGGAAAAGGCAATGACTTACTAGTTGGCAGCGAAGAAAACGACCAAATCAAAGGCGGCGATGGCAACGATACTTTACATGGTCTGGGGGGCAAAGATACCCTTTATGGCGAGAAAGGTAACGACCTTTTACGAGGAGGAAATGACAACGATCGCCTGTGGGGTGGCGACGGTAACGATATTCTCGTCGGCGACAAAGGCAGCGATGTCTTTTATGGCGGTAATGGCAACGATATCATGGTTTGGAATGACGGCGACGGCAGCGATATCATGCGTGGCGGCGCTGGTTATGACACGACCGTGTTTAATGGTTCTGTTGCTTTAGGTGACGAGATTACCTTACAAGCCAATGGCGGACGGGCTATCTTCCAACGATCGAGATTAACGGACTCGGTGGCAATGAAAGCTTTACCGTCAAGAGCTTGGTTGATACTGACGTGCAGAAAGTTATCTTCAATGGTAACGATGGCAACGATCGCCTCGATGCCAGCCCAACAAACGTTAAAATCGTTGCCGATGGTGGTGTGGGTCACGATACTCTTGTCGGCGGAAAAGCTAACGATCTGCTGCGAGGAGGAAATGACAACGATCGCCTGTGGGGTAGCGACGGTAATGATGTTTTGATTGGCGACAAAGGCAGCGATGTTTTTGAAGGAGGTGCAGGAAACGATCGCATGATTTGGAATGACGGCGATGGCAGCGATATCATGCGAGGCGGCGCTGGTTATGACACGACCGTGTTTAATGGTTCTGTTGCTTTAGGTGACGAGATTACCTTACAAGCCAATGGCGGACGGGCTATCTTCCAACGAACGTGCAAAAAGTTATCTTCAATGGTAACGATGGCAACGATCGCCTCGATGCTAGTCAAACAAACGTTAAAATCTTTGCCGATGGCGGTAAAGGAAACGATACCTTAATTGGAGGAGCAAATAACGATACTCTGATTGGCGGAGATGGCAGCGACCAACTAACGGGTGGCGGCGGCAATGATGTTCTAGTCGGTGGTAGCGTAACGGGAGGATTCATTGACAAGTTCAATGGAGGCAATGGTAGCGATCGCTATGTCCTCGCCAATGCTAACTCGGTCTTCTACAACGATGGTAACAATTCTACGGCTGGACTCAACGATTACGGTCTGATTCAGGGCTTCAGCACGAGCCACGATACTATCCAGTTAGAAGGATCGGCTAGTCGGTACGTGCTAGGGTCGTCCCCCATTAATGGAGTTAGTGGTACGGGTATTTATCTCGATACCAATGGTAGCGGGACTCTCGGCTCCAGCGATGAGTTAATCTCTGTCGTAGCAGGGGTAACGAATTTGAATCTAACGGCTAGTTACATGAGTTATGTTTAACTTAGTTTCTCCTGTGTGTTGTTAAGAAGTTGAAAAATGAGGCAATCCGATAATGGTTGCCTTTATCTAACAAAAAGCCCCCTAAATCCCCCAACCCTGGGGGACTTTGAATCTCGATTTCTTCTTAGCCCCCGAAATCGGGGGGTTGGGGGGCAGAGGCTAGGGTGTCAAAATCCTACCAGAATTCAGCAAGATCGGAAAAACAAATACCACTACAGCCGATCGCGTTTTCCTTACTCCGAATAAATCTCCCAAAGGCAGTCTATGCACTGTCTCTAGGGTTTTCTATGCAATTTTTTTATTGAGGAAAAATATTCATGCTCCCAGGATTATTTTCATTTAAAGGTCGCTATCGTATCTTACACCTGACATGGGTTGCCTTTTTTCTAACCTTCATCTGTTGGTTTAATTTTGCTCCCTTTGCAACGACGATTGGTAAAGAATTTGGTCTAACCCCCGAACAAATCAAAACTTTAAGCATTTGTAATCTTGCTCTCACCATTCCAGCGCGAATCGTTATTGGGATGTTGCTCGATCGCTTTGGGCCAAGAATTATCTATTCTAGTTTGTTAATCTTTAGCACTATTCCCTGTTTAGCCACAGCAGTATCCCAAAACTTCCATCAATTAGTTATCAGTCGCTTGCTGATGGGAATCGTCGGTGCTGGATTTGTTGTCGGTATTCGCATGGTTGCAGAATGGTTTCCCGCGCAAGAGATTGGTATCGCTCAAGGGATTTATGGCGGTTGGGGTAATTTTGGGGCTTTTGGGGCGGAATTTACTTTGCCTATTATTGCCCTTGCAGGCGGTTTTTGGATGGATGGAGGCTCGAATTGGCGAGGTGCGATCGCACTGACAGGAATTCTTGCCGCTATTTATGGTGCAATCTATTACCGCAACGTCCAAGATACGCCGATTGGTAAAGTTTACCAAAAACCAAAGAGAAACGGCGCGATCGAAGTTACCAGTCCTAAAAGCTTTTGGGCAGCGATAATTATGAATTTTGGCTTAATTTTTGCCTTGGGCTTGCTGGTTTGGCGATTAGCTCAACCATCGCTTAAATTTCTGAGCCATACTCAAATGCTATTTGCCTGGTTGTTTTTAGCTTGTTTGTTCGTCTTTCAAACCTATCGCGCTTGGCAGGTCAATCGAGAAGTTCTCAGTGGAACTAAAATCTATGCTGCTAACGAACGCTATCAGTTTCGCCAAGTCGCTTTGCTGGCATTTGCCTATGCTACCAGCTTTGGTTCTGAATTAACAGTTGCCTCAATGCTTCCTGCTTTTTTCGAGCAGACTTTTTCCTTCGAGCATCTAGCAGCAGGCGCGATCGCGTCTACTTATCCCTTCATGAACTTAATTGCTCGTCCCAGTGGTGGTTTACTTTGCGATCGCGCTGGTTCTCGCAAGTGGACGCTAACGCTTTTAGCGACTGGGATTGGTATCTCCTATCTCCTAGCATACCGAATCGATCGCAACTGGTCGATTTCGTTAGCAATTATGGTTATTGCGATCGCAGGCTGTTTTTCTCAAGCGAGTAGCGGTGCTAACTCCGGTATTGTTCCACTGATTAAGAAAGAAATTACCGGACAGATTTCTGGTCATGTCGGTGCTTACGGAAATTTTGGCAGCGTGGTGTATTTGACGATTTTCAGCTTAACGGATGCTCAAAGATTATTTCAGACGATGGGAATTGCCGCTTTAATTTGTGCGAGTGTGTGTGCTTTCTTCCTTAAAGAACCTAAAAGCATCTTGTTTGAGGAGGATGGGATTAAAAATACGAATTTGATAGTTCAACCTAACTCTTTTTTAATCTCACGCAGAGGCGCAGAGGCGCGGAGGAGGAAGTAAGAGAGAGGTCTAGTATCTACGTCATCTAGGAGGATCGATTGTGACGAATTCTATTAAAACGCTTTGTCCTTATTGTGGTGTTGGCTGTGGTCTAGAAGTTTCACTTTCAGAGGACAATTCCATATCAAAAGTGCGTGGCGATAAAAGTCATCCTTCAAATCAAGGTATGGTTTGTGTTAAAGGTGCAACCATCGCTGAAGCATTAGACAAAGACAGATTGCTTTATCCAATGATGCGAGAGTCTTTAAATGAGGAATTCCGGCGAGTCAGTTGGGATGAAGCATTAGAGCGTATCGTTAACCGCATTCAATCTGTTCGTTTAACGCAGGGAGCAGATGCGATTTGTATGTATGGCTCCGGTCAGTTGCAAACGGAAGACTATTATATCGCTCAGAAGTTGATGAAAGGGTGTCTCGGCACGAATAATTTTGATGCCAACTCTCGTTTGTGTATGTCGTCTGCGGTAGCTGGGTATCTACAAAGTTTTGGTTCTGACGGCCCGCCTTGCTGTTACGAGGATTTGGATCTCACTGACTTCGCGTTTATAATTGGCAGCAACATGGCTGAATGTCACCCCATTCTTTTCAATCGACTCCACAAACGCTGCAAACAGAATCCCGATGTCAAAATAATTGTCGTCGATCCTCGCGACACGCCAACGGTTGAAGTGGCTAATTTGCATCTTGCCATTCGCCCCGGTACTGATATCGACCTGCTCAACGGCATGGCTTATTTGCTGATGCAATGGGGAAAACTCGATCGCAATTTCATCGACAATCACACCGTTAACTTTCCTGCCTATGTTGAAGCGATCGAACACTATCCGGCAGAAATTGTAGCTCGACGCTGCAATATCTCGATTGAGGACTTGGAAACGGCGGCGCGTTACTGGGGAGAATCTCAACGAGTGCTGTCTTTGTGGTCGATGGGGATGAATCAATCCTCGGAAGGAACAGCTAAAGTGCGATCGCTAATCGATTTGCATCTGTTGACAGGTCAAATTGGCAAACCAGGTGTTGGGCCATTTTCTCTCACCGGACAGCCAAATGCTATGGGAGGAAGAGAAGCGGGAGGACTGTCTCACCTTCTCCCTGGCTATCGTTCGGTCAAAAATCCTCAACATCGCACTGAAGTAGAGCAGTTTTGGGGACTCGAACCAGGGAGCATTTCTCCTCATCCTGGTAAAGATGCTTGGAGTATCATTGTCGGTTTAGAAAAAGGAGAAGTCGGTTTATTGTGGATTGCTGCGACGAATCCCGCCGTCACGATGCCGGATTTGGAACGCACTAAGGCTGCTTTATTGAAGTCTCCTTTCACGGTTTATCAGGATGCTTATTATCCAACGGAAACGGCTGCTTACGCTCATCTTTTTCTACCCGCAGCACAGTGGGGAGAAAAAGCGGGAACGATGACTAATTCCGAGCGAGTCGTTACCTTTTGCCCTCAGTTTCGCGATCGTCCAGGAGAAGCAAAAGCCGATTGGGAGATCTTTGCCCAAGTCGGTCGCCGTCTGGGTTTTGCTAAAGCATTTGATTTTGTGGATTCGGCGGCTGTGTATAGGGAATTTGTGAAATTAACGCGCGATCGCCCCTGCGATCTGGGTGGGGTTTCTCACGAACGCTTGCAACAAGAAGGATCTATTCAATGGCCTTGTCCCCTATCGTCCTGCGGAAGACAAGGGTTGAGTTCAAAGTTCAAAGTTCAAAGTTCAAAATTATTAGGACTTGGGGGACAAGGAGGACAAGGGTTGAATTCAAAGTTCAAAGTTCAAAGTTCAAAATTATTAGGACTTGGGAGAGGGGAAGAGAATTTGGAGGATCTTTCTCATTTATTTAAAGGAAAACGCCTTTATACTAATTGGCAATTTAATACGCCTGACGGACGAGCGAGATTTGGCGCTTTTCATTCGCGAGGATTGGCAGAACCTCCAGATGAAGACTTTCCTTTTGTACTAACCACGGGACGAGTGTACGAACACTGGCATACTATGACGCGCACGGGGCGCATTGAGAAACTGACTAAAAAACAACCTCAACCATTTCTCGAAATTCATCCCCGCGATGCAGAACGTTTGGGGATTGAAAATGAGGCGTGGGTAGAAGTGCGATCGCGTCGAGGAATGGGTCGCTTTCTTTCCAAGGTCACTAAAGCCATTTCTCCTGGAACAGTTTTTGTTCCCATGCACTGGGGCGCACTTTGGGCAGATAATGGGGAAGTCAATGCTCTAGCTCATTCAGAAGCTTGCCCGATTTCCCTAGAACCAGAATTAAAAGCAATGGCTGTACAACTTCTACCGATGTCTATTTCTAAATCGATGAAGTTAACCAGAATGTCATCGATTTATTCTAGTTTTCTCACCAAGTCGAAGCAATAGTTTCTGTATAAAAAAATACATTTTTTTGATTATTTAACTTGACATTAATGAGGAGTTTCCTAAAATTTCTCTAGGGAGTTCGCCTGTGCTTTAACAATGTCTGGATTGCACTATATCTTTATAAGAAATCTACTCAAAGAACCAAGAAGTCGCCGCCGCAGAAAGTTAAGTTACTTAACAATTAATCAAAAAAATTTCCAGGATAACTCAGTTAATTATCCTGGAAATTTTTAGAAGAACTAATTGCTAATTAAGCAGTTTTTGCTTGTGCTTGTTGTTGCAAGAAATTAATTACTGATGCTTTCTCTAACAGGCCGACAACAACGCCATTCTCGCCGACTACTGTTAGCTGTTGTAGATTTTTTTGCTCTAGTAGCTTGACAACTTCTAAAAGAGATTGTTTTGCTGGAATTGTTTCTGTCACTTCTACAGGTTTAACAACTTCGCTCACTTTAATCTCTGTCCAATTAGAAGTTGGAATTGTTTTCAACTCATCTACTGCGATCGTTCCTAACAATTGCCCAACTTCATTAGTGACTAAAAACTGAGTCCATTTAGTTTGTCCGATAACATAATCATTAACAAATTCTCGTAGCGTTAATTGGTCGGAGACAATCGGACTATTAGAAATAATGGCATCTTGGGCAGTATATTGGCTTAATGTTTCATTAACTCTTGCCGATTGAGCGGAAAAACCAGCATTTTGTAATAGGAAGAAACCAATTAATAGCGTCCAAAAACTACCAAATTGACTAATTCCTAAAATAGATAATCCACCGACAATTATCGCTACCCAACCAAAGAATTGACCGACTCGGCTAGCAAAAATAATTCCTTTGTTGGGGTTGCCTGTAATTTGCCAAACTAATGCTTTAAGAATATTTCCGCCGTCTAATGGCAAGCCAGGAATTAGGTTAAATAATCCTAAGATGAGATTGATAGATGCAAGTAAATAAATAACTGCTTCTAGGGGTAATGGCAGCGTTAAACTATTGCCAAGAATAGTAAATAGACCAAAAAGAAGTAAACTAACTAATGGCCCTGCGATCGCAACTAAAAATGCTTGTAAAGGCGTGTCAGATTCTTTCTCTAAACTTGCCAATCCACCAAAGAGAAATAAAGAAATCGATTTTACTTTAATTCCTTGCGCGATCGCAACAAAACTATGTCCTAATTCGTGAGCGACTACTGAAGCAAATAATAACAGTGCGGCAACAAATCCTAAAATCCAAGGCATTATTCCCGTGAGTTGAGGAAACAAAGCAAGTTGTCCTCCATAACTCAAAGTGACTAATCCTAAGACAAAAAACCAAGAGGGATTCACATAAAAAGGAATCCCAAATAAATTGCCGACACGAATATTGCCGTTCATGAGATAACCTCTAAAAGTTCTGAATTTTAAATTCATTAATTGGCGTATGCCCAAATTGTAACGAAAGGTTAAAAGCAGTTGACATAAGTAATGACCGCCCTAAAAGTTCGGTTAACTGAATTGGGTTATTTTCAAAATACTGTTAAATATTCGCGATCGCCCTCTAGCTTTCTGCCTATATAATGAAAACTTCTCAATAAATAAAGTACTGTTGATAGTAGACCCAGATGGGTAGAGAAGTCATGAAGGGAAGAGACGTATTAGGAATTGCAGACCTTAGCAGCAAAGAAATTCAAGATTTGTTGCAACTCGCCGCAGAATTAAAAAATGGAACGCGATCGCCCGTTTGTAACAAAATCTTGGGACTATTATTTTATAAAGCCTCTACCCGCACTCGCGTGTCTTTTACTGCTGCAATGTACCAACTCGGCGGTCAGGTAATCGATCTCAATCCTAACGTTACTCAAGTTGGCAGAGGCGAACCCATTTCGGATACGGCTAGAGTTTTAGACCGCTATATCGATATTTTGGCAGTACGGACGTTTAAACAAGAAGATTTAGAAGAATTTGCTCGTTATGCCGAAATTCCTATAATTAACGCCTTGAGCGATTTAGAGCATCCCTGTCAAATTTTGGCAGATTTCTTGACGATTCAAGAGTGTTTTGGCTCGGTTTCTGGCATCACTGCTACTTTTCTTGGCGATGGCAATAATGTCGCTCATTCTTTTATGCTTGGCGGTGCTTTAATGGGAATGAAAATTCGCGTTTCTACTCCCAAAGAATATCAACCCGACCCTGCAATTGTCGAAAAAGCCAACCAGTTAGCAGTCAATGGCGCAGAAATTGTTATTACTGATGACCCTATCGAAGCAGTAAAAGGGTCGCAAGTATTATATACCGATGTTTGGGCAAGTATGGGACAAGAAGATTCAGCCGAGTCGAGAATTCCTATCTTCCAACCCTACCAAGTCAATGAAGAATTGTTGGGTTATGCCAACTCAGAAGCAATTGTACTTCATTGTTTGCCCGCCCATCGAGGCGAAGAAATTACAGAGGCAGTTATTGAAGGGAGACAGTCGCGAGTCTGGGATGAAGCCGAAAATCGAATGCACGCCCAAAAAGCTTTGTTAGTAAGTTTATTAGGGATTGGTGATTAAAAAAGTTCAAAGTACAAAGTTCAAAATTATTAGTCACTGGTAACAACTCGATTTTTTTATACAACAGAAAATCTACTTGACAAGTCGAAGTCATTACGACTACACTTAAGAAGTTAGATAAATAACTCGCAAGTTCCCTTTAACCTATTGTTGCGAGATGAAGTATGGAAACAGTTGCTCTTGGTTTTGTTGCTAGTTTAATTGCTGGTTTGGCAACGGGTGTAGGTGCCCTTCCCATCGTGCTTGCCGTTAACCTAACCGAACGATTTCAGGGCATTTTACTGGGATTGGGAGGTGGAGTAATGTTGGGAGCAACATCTTTTTCCTTAATCGTTCCTGGAATCGATGCCGCGATCGCACAAGGTTATTCTAAAGTAACATCGGCTTTAATACTAAGCGTTGGAATTTTGTTAGGAGGTTTATTAATCTGGTTAGCTCACGAGAATTTTCCTCACGAACACTTTTTCAAAGGCAAAGAAGGCGCGACGTTGCAGAACTTTGAGCGAATTTGGCTGTTTGTCATTGCTATAGCCCTACACAATTTCCCCGAAGGATTAGCGGTTGGGGTTGGATTTGGCGGGGACAACATTAGCAGTGGACTCGCGCTAGCAGCTGGAATCGGTTTGCAGAATATGCCAGAAGGATTGGTGGTGGCACTGGCACTGAGGAACTTGAGGTATTCCATAAACTATTCGTTGGGAATTTCTTTTCTAACGGGTTTAGTCGAGCCAATTGGCGGGATTGTTGGAGCAAGTCTAGTCAGCTTAGCTCAACCAATACTACCTTGGGCGATGGCATTTGCCGCAGGAGCAATGTTATTCGTTATCGTAGATGAGATAATCCCCGAAATAAATTCTAAAAATTTGGCACAAGAGGGAACTTTTGGCGTTATGACTGGATTTGTAGCGATGATGTTCATGGATACAGCTTTTGGTTAATGACACGCAATTGCAAATCATGTATCGCTTAATTACACAAAGGAGAAACAACTATGGCGACGACACAAGTCTCTAAAACAAGTAAATCGGCATTTTCTGCACGATTCTATCCAACTCGTATCGATCTTCCGGCAGATACTCGCACCTCAGTCGTAGAAATTCTCAATCAAACCCTAGCAGCAACCTTGGATCTCAAAACCCAAGTCAAACAAGCTCACTGGAATGTCAAAGGCATGGATTTTTATCAGTTGCACGAGCTATTTGACGAGATGGCGACCGAACTCGAAGGTTACATCGATACTATCGCCGAACGGGTAACTGCTTTAGGTGCAACAGCTATGGGAACGGCTCGCATAGCTGCGGCACAATCAATTTTACCTGAATATCCCTACGATATCGTAGATGGTGCAGAGCATATAACCGCCTTAGCAGAACGTTACGCACCTTACGCTGCTCATCTGCGTAGTGCGATCGATCGAACTGGCGAGTTAGGCGATGCCGATACTGCGGATCTTTATACCGAGGTATCCCGCGACATCGACAAGCGTTTGTGGTTCCTAGAAGCACATCTAACTAAAAAAGAAGATGTTATTGGTTAGAAGTTGCGATCGCTTGTATTTTGTATAAACTTTAGTAGGGTGGGCAAATATGCTCGCCCTATTTTTGGCTAAATTGCCAATTCGCTTAAATTTTTTTCGATTGAGTTAAGAAAATAGTAGTAACGCAACAAGCTTAATTAGTTGGGTTTCGTTCCTCAAACGCCAGTTGCTCCACTTGGGGAAACCCCTTTCTGCGCACTGGCTCCCCAACCTACGCCTTAAATTAAGTGCAAGTTTATGCCTGTATTAGTACAAAAATTATTTAAAATTCCTAAAGATGGTTGCGATCGCAAACAAGCTTTAATATAGTCTAAGTCTTACGAATGAAGGTTGCCGAAAAAGCGATTTAGCATACGAGCTAAGTTGGGCTGTTTATTACGTTAGCTAGTCTACGACATGAAATGCAAACTTCAACAAGTAGTCAAACTATCGTTCCACTCCAGCAATTTGCTAACCAGATTCGCAAATCTTTATCTAAGGAAAAGATTGTTGTTTGTGTAGAAAGTGAGTTGTCAAACACTAAAGAAACAATTGCGATCGCTTTTAAGGATTGATGAAATATTCGGCAATTTCTTGTAAGTTTTTATAATTAACTTTTCCTTGTTGATTTCGAGGCAAACTTTCTACAGGAAGCCAGTGTTTGGGCTGTTTATATCTGCTAATTTTATCTTTAATAGCAAGCGCGATCGCATTTACAGAAATCTCCTTTTGTTTGGGAACATAAATAGCTGTAATAACCTGTCCCCATTTTTCATCGGGTAAACCAATAACAGCAACATCTGTTACTAGCTGAGTTCCTAAAATTGCTGCTTCTACTTCGGCGGGAAATACATTTTCTCCTCCTGTAATAATTTTTTGACTGTTGCGTCCAATAATATGTAAGTAACCTTGCGCGTCAAAATATCCAATATCGTCAGTTTGAAAAGACTCACGGCGTTTACATTCTGGATAGTACCCCCAAAAAAGCGAGTCAGCTTCTATAGTAATTAAACCCGATTTTCCAGTTTCTAATAATTCCCCCGTATCGCTACGAATAGTTACTTTTGCATGGGGTAATACTCGACCGCTACTTGAATTATTATTTAAAAAATCTTCGCATTTAAGCGTAACAACTTGAGAAGCTGTTTCTGTCATTCCATAAGTTGGTGCGAGTTTAATACCATAGTTTCTGGCATTTTCTATCAGTGCTGGCCAAGCTGGAGCGCCTCCTAAAAGAACTGTATAAAATCTTGACAGCCACTTGGGATAAGTTTGTACAAAAAATTGTAACTGTGTAGGAACTAAAGAAATAAAAAAATCTTGAGGATTTATATTAATTTCTCCTTTTATTTTTAGAGTATTGTAGGGAATTAGAAGAAATTTTCCGCCTGTTAAAAAAGAACGTAAAAATTGCATTAAACCACTAACATGATAAATCGGTAAAATACAAAATGAATTAATTTTCTTTACTTTAAAATATTGAATAAATCCCTTGACAGAAGCTGTTAGCGTTTCCCAAGTATGAATAGCAAAGCGAATATTTCCTGACGATCCCCCTGTAGCAATCATAATTTTTGGTTCTTCTTCATTAATGATTTTATTTCGCTCGCTTATTGAAGATGAATATTGCTTGACCAATAACGGATTGCTTATAACTAAATCGGGTTTAACTAAATTATAAACTTGTTGCCACTCCTGTTCTTTCCAATGAGGATTAGCAACAAAAAGATGACAGTTAGTAGCGACACTAGCAAGAAATGCGGCAAGAAATTTAAAAGGCTCTGTTTCGGCTATAAGAATTGTAGGAGTGGGATTTGTTACTTTTAAGCGAGTGAGTTTAGCGACTATTTTTCTTACTAACAAATAAAAACGATCGCGATCGTAATCAATCAACATATCTTCATTGCTTGCTTTTTTTAAATAAGCTAATATCTCGTCAGGATTCGGGAATTCAGACATAATTAATTAGCAAAGTTAATTTAACTTTACTTGCAATATTCTCCGAGAATTAGAATGAAGAAATAATTGAGTGTAAATCTCTAAAATATAGGTTGGACGATGGATATAGAGTAAGAGATTTTCAAGCATTTGCCCTGAGATGCACAATCTGCAATATTTTTCATAGATAAATATTGTAGCGGTTATCTCAATTTATTTCCAGAGGGAAGACGCTCTAAATGTTTAAAATTTTTACACGAGTAGAATAATCTCACCGCTCGACAAGAAATTATTTCTAAAACTTACTAAACTAGTAGGCTTAACCTCTTCACGTTCGCAACATTATTGCATCGCTGATTCAACTTAGTCAATCAAAACAAAAAGATATAATCTACTCGATTATTTGTTTATAATTATGTTTTTTATATCTAATTATTTTGTTTGAAAAATAATTTTATTCATTTCATTATTTTTCAATAATTTTTATAAAATTTAATATTTTCTATTTTTTAAATTTTATACAAAACCACTTTTTAATGATATTTTAAGTTAAGAATAATTATAGTTTAATCTTTGTAAAAAGTAAAAATACAACTTATTTTTTGCATAGTTTTTCTCTGTAAATTTTGAAAGAGTTCTTTTAAATATACAGAGTGAATTAATTATTGTCCAATACCAATTTTGAATTCAATTGATACCTTTGGGGTATTATGGCAAACATCGAATTGAGATATCTGCAATATTTTGTGGCTGTGGCGGAGGAATTAAATTTTGGTCGAGCGGCTGAACGCCTGAATATGGCTCAACCACCGTTAAGTCGGCAAATTAGCCGTTTGGAAAAAGAATTAGGAGTAGAACTATTTCAGCGAACAAAAAGACAGGTTCAACTGACAGAAGCGGGGCGAGTTTTTCTCGAAGAAGTACGTCCTATCCTTCTTCAGGTAGAACAAAGCGTTCGTGCCGCGCAACGAGCCGCTCGTGGCGAGGTAGGTCGCCTAGCTGTAGGATTTGAGGGTTCTTTTAGCTATGACATTATTCCTTTTTCGCTCAGAGAATATCAAGAGAGATTTCCTAACGTGAATCTCATCGTATACGAAATGACCACGGTAGAACAGGGACAAGCTTTAGACGATCGCCGCATTGGAGTGGGGTTTGTCGTGCCGCCACTCGACAATGAAAGTTTGATTTTTGAAACGGTTTTGCGAGAGCGTCTCATCGTTGCATTGCCAGAAAACCATCCACTAACAAACCAACAAGAAGTATCTTTGCAAGCATTAGCTGACGAACCTTTCGTGACGGGTCCGCGCGATCGCGGGTGCGGATTGTATAGGCAAGTCGTTGCAATCTGCCGTCAGGCTGACTTCGAGCCGAGAATCGTTCAGGAAACAAACGAAATACAAATGATGTTAGGTTTTGTTGCTGCTGGGTTGGGGGTGTCTTTATTACCGTCTTCTACTAGATACTTTCAGCGACCTGGCGTAGTCTATCGAGAGTTGCGATCGCCAGTACCGGAAATCGAACTTGCAATGGTGTGGCACGCTAATAGTTTATCTCCCGTATTGCAAACATTCTTAGAAGTTGTTAGGCAATTCAATCGTCAAGATCCCCATTCGCAATAAAAGAAATCTCAAGATCGAGTTATGCTGTGGGTTTTTCCCACACGGCTGAATAACGCCAGAACAGATGTTTATCTAATCTTTGCACCCGGACACGACTTTTAAAGTTCAAAGTTCAAAATTCAAAGTTCAAAAAAGTCTCCCTTGTCTCCCTTGTCTCCCTTGTCCCATTCCCCATTCCCCTTTTCCCTCTGCATTGCCAATCGCCAGTCACTATTCACTAACCCGTGGTAGGCGATGCTTAAAACCGCAAAGAATTTCCCAAGAAATTGTCCCTAACTCATTTGCCCAATCATCGGCTGAAATTTCTCGATCTTTATCTCTACCGATCAATGTTACAACCTCTCCCACTTGTACGTCAGGAATGCTGCTAACATCTAACATCAACTGATCCATTGTAATCGCCCCAATTTGCGGGATTAACTGACCTCGGATTAATACTTGCAAGCGATTGGATAGGTTGCGGGGAACGCCGTCGGCATAACCAATTCCCACGACTGCTAAACGAATTTCGCGATCGCTGATATATTGATGTCCGTAACTAACACCCGTACCTGGGGGAATTGTTTTGACTTGCGTAATTCTGGCTTTTACTTGTAAGACGGGTTTGAGATCGACGGTCGATCGCAAATGAGTGGCGGGATAAAGTCCGTAGAGTGCCAAACCAACTCTTACTAAATCGTAGTGTAAAGCGCGATCGCTTAAGGTAGCCGCCGAGTTAGATAAGTGCAGGCGCGGCGGTACGATTCCGTGCAATTTAAGTTGTGCGATCGCGTCTTGAAATCTTTGGTGTTGTAACCTTGTGGTAGTCGGATCGGGGTCGTCTGCGGTGGCAAAATGAGAATAGATACTGGCAATCTTTAAATAAGGTAACTGCTTGACTAATTGCACGAATTCTAATGCTTGCTCCCAGCGCATCCCCAAACGGGACATTCCCGTATCTAACTTTAAATGAACCGCAAGAGTTTGTTCTAGTTCGGACAGCGTTTCGGAAAAGATTAATGCTTGTTGGGGATTGCAAAGCGTCGGTTGTAATTTCCAGTGCGCGATCGCGGCTACTTCTTCTTGAGTATTGATAGCGCCTAAGAGTAAAATTGGGGCAGTAATCCCCGCTTCTCGCAATTCGATTCCTTCTCCTAATGTAGCCGTCGCCAGCCAACTTGCACCCGCTTGCAAGGCTGTTTGTGCCACTCTTATCGCGCCGTGTCCGTAAGCATCGGCTTTTACGACTGCCATTAGTTCCGTCTGCGGCGACAAAAAACTCTTGATATTTTTTACATTATATGCTATGGCATCGCGATCGATTTCTACCCAGGCGCGATGGCGAATAATTTCGGACAAGCGATCGTTTTGACGACCTTCGGGAATAGAATGCAGCGTTTCCGAACTTAGCACGGTAGGTTACTCCAAACACACTCACACAACACTTACAGTTAATATTCAGTTTAAGATAAGCTCAAGCTATCAGAAGTTCCTCAAAAGTCAAGCGCTTGAGATTATTGTTGACGATCTGGAGTAAAAAACTCGGAAAGAGGTTTCTTAATTGTTTTTTTGGCAATACTTTCGAGCAATCGGAATATTTTAGGGTTACTGCTTTGCGATCGCCTTAAGCAGCATTTTCTTAGTGAATGGTCGAGTTAGCTAGAATTATTAATAATGTACTAAGGCATTAACTAAAATGTCGCTTCAAATCTTCTCACGAGCCAAAAAATTTCTAACCAAGAAACAAACTATTATAGCCGCAATAGGTGGAGCTATTATTAGCTCAATAGAATTACTGTCAAACTCAGCTACTGTAACAGACTTTACTTTTAAGATTTTGTCAAAATCTGAATTAGATAAATGTTGGTCAATATTACAAAGTAGCAATAATCAAAAATTTGCGGGTTTGACATACAGGTGTTTAGAAAAACTTAACCAAGCTGGCGAAACAAGATTTAGACGTATAGCTCTAGAAGGCTATGATTTAGCAAATATAAAGTTATCAGGTGCTAATTTCTCGGAAGCTAATATGGCAAAGAGCCTGTTAAATCATGCCAATCTAAGTCTTACAAAACTAAAATCGATTAACTTAGCATCTGCTAATTTGACGAACGCAAATATGAGTGGAGCAGATTTAAGTCAAGCAAATCTGAGTAATGCAAATCTAGCAAACGCCAATTTAGAAGGAGCTATCTTAAGTGGAGCAAATTTGAGAAATGCAAATCTTAGTGGAGCTAATTTAAAGGGAGCTATTTTAAAAAAAAGTATTTTAGAAAGTGCTAATCTTTCAGGAGCTAACTTAAAGGGAGCTACTCTGGATGGAGCGAATCTACAAAAAGCAAACCTTAGCGATCGAATTATTGTAGATTTAAGTAGTGAACTTTATCCCTCTTACAAACAAGTAGATCTTAGTGATGCTAACTTAAGTGGAGTTGACTTTAGCTATGCCAAACTTGACGGAGTTGATTTAAGCAAAAGTCTATTAGAAGACATCTTTGGCTCTACAATCACTTTGAGAGGAGCATCACTAAATGGGGCAAATCTTCGCGGTGTTAATTTAAGTGGAGTTAATTTAAATCAAGCTAAGTTGAGCGGTGCTAACTTGAATAAGGCAAACTTAAGTAATGCTAATTTAAGTAATACGGATTTACGCGAAGCCAATTTGACTGAAGCAGATTTAACTGGAGCTAACTTAAGTAAAGCGGATTTAAGTATTAGGGAAAGTAGTCAAAATTATCAAGCACAGAATTCTGCTTTAGCAACAGTTACTTGTGCTAACGAACATCCTATCGATTGGTCTTATTCTTATAATTTAGTGGAAAATCAAATCTGGGAAAATTGTCTTCAAACTAACTTCAATAGAACTCTGAATATAAGACGAACAAAGCTAAATAAAGCGATATTAAACGAGGCTAATTTGCATGGATCTAATTTAAATTTTGCAGATCTCAGTGATGCTAATCTTGTTGAAGCCAATTTGAGTCAGGCTAGTTTAGAAAAAACTAATTTGTCAAATGCTAATTTGATTAAAACCAAACTTATTGAGTCCAAGTTATTACACACCGTTTTAATACAAGCTAATTTATTGGGTGCTAATCTTAGTAAAGCTAAAACTCAAGAGGTTGTTATTTATGAGGCAAAATTTGGCAGTACAAATACCTTGCCTGAGTCTTGTCAAACTAATCCTTATTTTATTGAAATTGAGATTTCTGGAAAAGAGTTGTCTTCTCCTTGTGCAACTATTTTTCCAGATGGAAAAACATCAGATAAAACTGGATTTGACATGAAGATATTTAAAAAAGATGAAAATAATATTTTAATTTCTAATGACAATTATTTATGCGCTGGTAAGGTGACTAACAACGGTCTGTGTATTGTATCTGAATAAACTAAAATTTTTATAGATAAACTCAACAGATTAACTTATATTTCTTTTTTCTTAGTAAAAGCTATTAATTTACTATTCAGTTGCTCTCGAATTATATCAAGCAGCCACTTTTCTACATCTTTTTCTTGCTCTAAATTAGCCAGAAATCTCGCTTGTGCTGCCAATTCAGCAGGAATCGATAAAGAAATGATTTGTTGGTTAACCTGTATTGGCATTTCCCAGGCTGATTCATCTTTTGCTTGACTTTCAACAAGTCCATCGATCGCATTTTCCGATAAATTTTCGTGAGTTAATCGATCGCTAATACTCATATTTGCTATCCCGTAATAATACGAACAATATTTCCTGACTTGAGTTGAAAAATAATTTTGAGGCGACGACCTCCAAATGTTGTCCCAATAAGTTGATAGCGATCCTGATAAGACTTATTTCGCCGCACTTGATAGTTAGAAAAGAAGCATTGAACTGCTTCATTAAAAGTGACTTGGTGGACAGCTAGTTTATCTCGCTCAAAATCATATTCAAAGTCAGAAGGTGTAAACTCACTCCACTTAACCACTGTATTTATAGCTTATCTAACTTCTGAAAGAGAATACCACAAAGTCCAGCTATCTCGATTCATAGATTTCATCAAAACTAGATTTTTACTTCCTGCTGGCGATTTTCAGAACTCATAGCAGACAGTCTAAAGTCAATTGTGCTACCATCTGGGATAAATTATTTAGTTTTCAAATATCGATGGGCAAGGTTCTGGTCTTGAATGCCTCATACGAACCGCTCAATATTACTAGTTGGCGAAGGGCGGTCGTCTTATTACTCAAAGGAAAAGCAGAGCAACTAGAACATAACGGCAAATATGTCTATTGCGATTTTCCACTTCCTTCTGTTATTAGATTGCGACATTATGTTCGCGTCCCTTACAAAGAAATCCCTCTAACCCGCCGTAATATTCTCGAACGCGATCGCCACACTTGTCAATACTGCTCCTACAAAGGAGAACAATTAACTCTCGATCATATCATTCCGCGATCGCGCGGCGGCGGGGATACCTGGGAGAATTTAGTCACCGCCTGCGTGCGCTGTAATGTCAAAAAAGGCAACCGCACTCCCAAAGAGGCGAATATGAGTCTCAAACATCAACCTCGCAAACCCTATAGCAGTCTCCATTTTGAAATTGTTAAACACACGAGGGGAAATCTCAACCAAGAATGGCGAAAATATGTAATTGGGATTAATTAAACTATTTTTTTAGTGCAAATATAAGTCGATGAATTGAAGCAATATTAGTAATCGCTGCCAAAATAATTAGTAACGGTAAAATTTGTTGAGTTAGCAATCCAATAATTATTAAAATGGTTCGCGTCGAACGACTTCCAATACTTGCAACCGTACTCTTTCCTTCTGCTTCGCTTCTAGCGCGGACGTAAGGAACTAATGTCGTTCCTAAAAGTGCTAATAATCCTAGAATAAGATAGTCGTTGGGCGAGACTAATATTAAAGCAGCAATTAGGAAAAAATCAACATAGCGATCGATTACGCTGTCTAAGATATCTCCTTCGCCGGAAGCCATATTTCTTGCTCGTGCTAAATCTCCATCAAGACAATCGAGAATGCCGCTTAAAATAATAAAAAAGACAGCTAATAAATAATTTTCTCTAACGATATACCAACCTGCTACCAGTCCGCCAAGTCCGCCTGAGAGCCAACTGATTCCATTTGGCGTTATCCAAATAATATTAACTAAAACCGAGGCAAGCTTTTCTGTAATTGAATGAATGGCGCGATCGAGAAAAGATTTAGGCACTACGATAGAACCATGTTTTTCTAAATCGCGATTTCCTGTTTCACTCGTTGGCGATGAGTTTTGTAAAGAGATTTCTGACATTACAAAATACTATTAATTGTTAATTAGTCGTTGGTGAGTTATTGGGAGTTCCCACCCAAAACGACTAAAAATTTTAATTTTTTACATCATTAATTGAATTGTTTTTTCCCTCTGTCTCTTGCTGTACTCGTTTTTTCTTTTCAGCTTGTAAAGCTTCTTCAAGAACCCCAAGAAGTTGATCCATTTTATCGAGATTGCTGCGATAGAGATCGAGATCTTTTTGCAGCTTATCTGGCAGAAAATGTAAGGCTTCAGAGATTTGTTGTAAAGTGCGATCGCGCTTTTCTTTATCTTTGATTAATTCTATGTTGCTTTCCGCTAAAACCGTATACAACCCAATCGCAAATAAACGGCTATATTTAAAGTCTGGTCGATTAGCAATAGCCTGTAACGTTTCTACTAAGCTATTGCCAGCATTTTCAGCAGGCGAACCTATCTTAGCAATAAGTTCTTCTACTGACATCTGCTTGGCTTGCTCTAAAACATTTCCCGCATGCTGGCGATATTGTTCGGGGTCGTTGCCGATTGCTTTACACAATGCGGCAAAAATTGAGGCTTTATCTTTTTCGGGTTGATAGCCCTGCATGAAACGTTCAAAAGCCGTCACGACTCCCAAGGCATAAATGGGATCGTATTTAAAATCCACATTGACGGAAAGCAAATGCATTTCGACCATCAACTCTTCTACGATACGCCGATAAACGGACACGATAGGACGAGTGTGATGAGTGTAAAACTCTCGCTTGGTATCTGAAACTGTACGAACCTTATCCACAACGCAGACTGACATAGAAACTGTAATCTTCATTCTAAATGCTGAGAATAGTTATTTAGATATTCCTGCCTCTTCCTCTATCACATTTGCTGACCAACCTAGCTACTGACCTGTATAATGCATTCGGATTCTCTAACTTGACTGCGAACAGCAACTGACAATCAACAATATACTTCAATCTAGCCAAACTACAGTAATACACATAAGGGACATAATGAAAACTACAATTATTAGACAAAATGCATCATGTAGAGTATGTTTCTCTTCGAAAATAGATGAAATTGGCAAA
>JALOOL010000081.1 GCA_025454425.1 Hydrococcus sp. Prado102
ACAAAAATTTTTTGGAAAAGGCATTCTTGCAATCGGTAAATACCCTACCCTAAATCCGTAGTGCTATAACAGATTTTTGGAGATGTTTAATGACTTCCTTAACTGTTGACACTGCCATATCAGTTGCAGAACTGACGACTTACCTTCGAGATATTATAGAAAGCGATCGCTTGCTTGAGAAAGTCTTAGTAGCAGGTGAAGTATCTAGCGTCAATCAACATTCCAAAGGCTTATTCTTTACCCTTTGCGATCCCCATGAAGATGTAGCGATTCAATGCGTTGTTTGGAACAGTTTGCGATCGCGATTAGCACAGCAACCGCAACGAGGAGAATTATTATTAGTTTTAGGAAGCCTTCGCCTGTTTCCCAAACGGGGAGAATATCGACTGACCGTATATCAAGCGATCGCGATTGGCGAAGGATTACAAGCGCTACAATACCAACAACTGCGATCGCGCTTACAAGCAGAAGGATTATTCGATCCAGATAGAAAACGTCCTCTTCCTTCTCATCCACAAACTATCGCTGTAATAACCTCTCCTACCGCTGCTGCTTGGGGAGACATCAAACGAACTCTAGAACAACGCTATCCTGGATTGCATATTCTCTTTTCGCCTGCAACCGTTCAAGGAATAGAAGCCCCCAATTCTATTGTAGAAGCCCTTGAAAAAGTCAATCGAGACGGGCGCGCCGAGGCGATCGTTTTAGCCAGGGGTGGCGGCGCGGTTGAGGATTTATCTTGTTTTAACGATGAAAGAGTGGTTAGAGCGATCGCAGCTAGTAAAATTCCTATTATTACGGGAATCGGTCATCAACGAGACGAATCGCTAGCTGACTTAGTTGCCGATTTTAGCGCGCATACTCCCACAGCAGCAGCAGAAACCGCAGTGCCATTATACGAGCAATTGGCGAGCGAACACCAACAGCGAATTGAAGCATTAATAGACGCTTATAGAAGGCGAATCGAGTTAGAATCGGAACATTTGCAGGGATTAGAAACCCGTTTAAAACGTTTTCCTTTAACTTCTCCACAAATACTACAAGCAACATCGCGCTGTCAGTTATTGAGACAAAAATTAATCGCACTCGATCCGCGATCTGTCTTGCAAAGAGGTTATGCAGTCGTGAGGACAAAAGATGATAATATCGTGCGCTCGACAGACGATCTGGCAACCGAGCAAGAGTTAAAGATACAGTTAAGTCGGGGAGTTGTCAAAGTAAAAATTACTGAAATTTTGGAATGAATAGCGATCGCAACAACAATAAAACTTGGACTTATGAGGAAACTGTTATTCAAGTCGAAGAAATTATCGAGCAAATCGAAGCGGGTTCGCTGTCTCTAGAAGAAGTTTTTGAGAAATTTGCGATCGCGATCGAACGTTTGCGCGAATGCGAATCTTTTTTAGCAATAGGAAAAGAGCGAATGAATTTATTAATAGAAACGTTAGAACAAGAAGAAGAAATTGAATTTTAACGTATATTTACAAACAATTGGACAGCTTTTACGGTATGGTGTTATCTCGCTATGATATGAATACTAGTGTATGCCTACTGTAGAACAAGCGATTGCCTGTGTCAGAGTATGCCAGATGCTCTCGAACGGATATCAACCCATTCATTTATTTCGATATAACGAGAACACAAAGGTAATATTTATTTTAGCTGGTGTGACTGAGAGTTTAGAAATTTTTGTTTTTTTCGATGGTCAATGGAGATTTAACGATGACGAAGCCTGATTTTAGTAAAATGACCCATCAAGAGCTTAGACAATATATTTTATCTAACAGAGAAGATGATGATGCGATCGAAGCTTTAATTAAACGAGGAAATCCAAACAGTGCTAAATATCCATTTCCCCAGACTGAAGAAGATCTTAAACAGATGGAAGAAATACTAAAGAAAAAATTAGAAAGTAACCAAGATTTAAATCGTCCTTAACTGAAGTTATAATTTTATCGCGATGTATAAAGTTAATAATTCAAATGATGATGAACTTTATTTTCTTGAAACTATGCTACTCTCAAAATTAAATGACAACCTGTAAAATTTGCTAAAGACTTTCATGCGATCGCAACTACACTCATCAAAAAACCCACTCTGTTAAAGAGTGGGTTAAACAAAAATTTATTTTTTTAATTGGGTTTTAATAAACGCCAGGATTAAAGCGATCGTCGCCTTCGTTAAACTCTTTTGAAGGTGGCGTGACGGTAAAACTGTCTAAGTTTGCTTGTAGGCGTTTTTGTTGAGTTTCGCTCAAACCAGAGATATCGAGAACATCCTCTACTTTATCGTAGGGAGCGTTTTTGATAATTTTACCCGCCAAATTGGGGTAAAAACCTCGCAAATCGCGGAAATCGCGAATATCGCTGTTGTTGAGGTCGATTTTTTTACCGAAATCAGTAGTTAGCAAGGCATCTACTGCATTGAGAGCGCGATCGGCCGACGCGGGAGATGCTGGTAGCGCAAACAAAGAACTGATGACTAACATCAGTACGGCTATAATGCGAATTAAATTTTTCATTGAGGTTGTTTCTCCTAAGAGAGTGAGATTGTTTGATGGACAGTTGCAAAAATGAACGAGCCGACTAAAAAACGCAAATTGGATTTAAAAAATTTATATCATGCCAAATGTATTTTAATCGCAAATGAATTGAATGTATGAGTCCCATAACCAATCTTTGGACAGCGCTAACAGCAATTGCGCAGAGCGCAGCGACAAACGCGATCGCGTAACTAGCTAATGGGTCGATCCAATTGCTCTGAAATTCAGAAAATTTTAATCGGCTGTATCGTATATCGTACCGCAATTTGGAGCAAGTTGAAGCGTAAAATTTAAATCGAATTGTTATAAAGACCTAAAATCTGATATGAAAATGTTACTTTTATGGCACTATTGAAAATTGTCCCTATTTAATTTTTATAGGCATATAGAATTATGGCTCTTCAATTAGGCGATACTGTACCGGACTTTACTCAAGATACTAGCGAAGGCACAATTTCATTTCACGAATGGGCAGGCGATAGTTGGGTCGTCCTTTTCTCGCACCCAGCAGATTATACCCCAGTTTGCACTACCGAGCTAGGAACGGTTGCCAAACTCAAGCCAGAATTTGATAAGCGCAATGTAAAAGTGCTAGCGTTGAGCGTTGACAATTCAGACTCCCACCGAGGCTGGATTAAAGATATTAATGAGACTCAGAGTACCACCGTTAATTATCCCATCATTGCCGATCCCGATCGCAAAGTCTCCGATCTCTATGGCATGATTCACCCCAATTCTCTCAACAATTTAACCGTCCGCTCGGTCTTCATTATCGACCCCAATAAAAAACTGCGCTTGACTATTACCTATCCTGCTAGCACGGGTCGTAATTTTGATGAGATTCTGCGGGTTATTGATTCGCTGCAACTAACAGACCATCATCAAGTCGCGACTCCCGCTAACTGGAAAGATGGCGATGATTGCGTCGTTGTGCCTTCAATTCCTACCGAAGAAGCGAAGCAAAAATTCCCCAAAGGAGTTCAAGAAGTTAAACCTTATCTGCGGATGACTCCTCAACCTAACAAGTAAATTAGGTTAGTTACGAGATAAATTGATAGGGTGTTCTACAAGGACACCCTACTTGCTTTATCAGTAATCAGTAATCAGTCAAGATAATTGGGTTCGGTGTGCCCCACGCTAATTACCATTAAAGATGCGATCTCTCTTGGCGCAGCGCGCGGTGCGATCGCACCGCAAGATTTAATAGCATTAATGAAGTATCGAGAGAAACGTGCATCAGAGACGTTGAAATCCTAGCAATGCTAGACCCTTTATAAAAGACTTAACATTTGTTTTTGTCAAATCAAATTAGATAATCTGGTAAACGATCGCGTTATTTTAAGCATATGGATATTAAAGACGGCTTTGTCGGGACAGTAGGTAACACGCCCTTGATTCGGTTAAACAGCTTCAGCGAAGAAACTGGATGTGAAATCTTAGGAAAAGCAGAATTTCTCAATCCAGGTGGTTCCGTTAAAGATCGAGCGGCTTTATATATTATCCAGGATGCCGAAAAAAAAGGATTGCTCAAACCAGGAGGAACGGTAGTAGAAGGGACTGCTGGCAATACAGGGATTGGATTAGCACATATTTGCAACGCTAAAGGCTATAAATGCCTCATCATCATCCCAGATACCCAGTCGCAAGAAAAAATTGACTTGTTGAGAACCCTTGGAGCAGAAGTTCGCACCGTACCCGCAGTTCCCTACAAAGATCCCAATAACTATGTCAAATTGTCGGGAAGAGTAGCGCAGGAGATGGAAAACGCTATCTGGGCAAATCAGTTCGACAATCTAGCTAACCGAGTGGCACATTACGAAACCACCGGGCCAGAAATTTGGGCGCAAACCGATGGCAAAATTGATGCTTGGGTGGCGGCGACGGGTACGGGAGGAACCTATGCAGGCGTGGCGATGTTTCTCAAAGATAAAAATCCCGATATTAAATGTATTCTCGCCGATCCGATGGGAAGCGGTCTTTACAGCTATGCAAAGACAGGGGAACCCAAAAGCCAGGGAAATTCAATTACTGAAGGGATTGGGAACAGTCGCATCACTGACAATATGCAGGGCGCCCCCATCGATGATGCGCTGCAAATTGACGACAAAGAAGCGTTACGAGTTATTTATCAATTGTTACGCAAAGACGGTTTATTTATGGGCGGTTCCGTTGGGATTAATGTAGCAGCCGCAGTTGCTTTAGCTAAGCAAATGGGGCCGGGACATACAATCGTAACGGTGTTATGCGATGGGGGAGCAAGATATCAGTCTCGACTTTTTAATCGAGAGTGGTTGGCACAAAAAGGTCTTGTGCTAGAAGAATAGAAGATGAGAGCGGAAATTGCGAACTATTAGTTCGGTTCTACTGATGCGGACGAAGGAAAAAGGTAGTTACTATCTTAGGAGAGGAAACAGATAGATAGAAGACTCCCTTTAGGAAAACAATGGTCGTGCAAAATGGGTTATGGAGAAAACTAAGCGACGTTTTCAATAGCCAAGAAACGGCTGTTTTAGAAGCTCGCGCCTCAGAGTGCGAAGAAATCTCAGTAAACTATACAAATTATCCTTATTCGAGCGATTCTCTCGTTAAAGCCAAGCTAAAAGCACAAAAAGAATGGTTTGGCGCGATCGCGGCAACAGAAAAATTATTATTATCTTCAATTAATCCCGCACGAGACGAAAAACAATCGTTGCAGGGCTTAATTTTATCGGCTCCAGCGCCGATTTTAAGCGATTTTGACCTGATTTATCATTTCCAAACGGGAATTTTTTCGCCACAAGCGCTCGAAACTCCAGCATTAATGCCGTGCGGATACTCTGAGCGGCGACAATCGAAACAAGCAGACATAACAGATGCGATCGCCCAATACCCTCTACTACCAAACGATCCTATCGCTACAGAACAGTTTTGTTTGGTGCTGACTCCTCATTTTGGATTAGTTATGGTTTTGGGAGAAGACAGCACTCGACTCCCAACTTTTCACTTTTCCTTTGACCCAGACAAGATTTTACAAGTTTGGTCGCTTTTGCGATCGCGTTTGTTCGTCGCCAAGCATCATCAATTACAGCAACTAGATTTCGCCGTCGAGCAATTTAGTCCACCCATACCCGATTATCGTCTGGTAACTGAGTTTAGCCGTCTGTTACTCAAACATTTACCCGAACTTCCCAACCTGGAGACGAATAAAATTCGCTCTATCGAAACAGTTGACGACAAAAAGAAAAACTTATTTTCCATTATCCCTCGTCAACCCAAAAAGTCGTCTGGCTCCCTCGATGAAGCTTCTGCTGCAACCGATTCTCCAGATGTTGAGTTATTGCAAGCACTCACCCACGAAATTCGCACCCCTCTAACGACCATCCGCACGATGACGCGATCGCTACTCAAGCGTACCAAAGATTTAACGCCGGAAATGGTCAAGCGTTTAGAAACTATCGATCGCGAGTGTACCGAACAAATCAATCGCATGGAGCTAATTTTTAAAGCTGCTGAATTTAAAGCAACACCCGTGCGACAAAAACAAGTTCAACTCGTTCCTATTTCTATAGAACAAGTTTTTCAGCAAAGTATTCCTCTTTGGCAAAAACAAGCTAAACGGCGCAATGTCGAGCTAGATGTCGTTCTGCCTAAAAAATTACCGCAAGTAGTCAGCGACCCAGCAATGTTAGACCAAGTGCTAACTGGATTGATGGAAAAGTTTATCCGTTCTCTGACAACGGGAGGACAAATTCGAGTTCGAGTAACTACCGCAGGAAATCAACTCAAGCTGCAATTTTACACCCAATCTGTCTGTGGAGAAAATGCCCTAAGATCTTTAGGTCAATTATTGATGTTTCAACCAGAAACAGGCAGTCTGAGTTTGAATATGGATGTGACGAAGAATTTATTTAATGCTTTAGGCGGTAAGTTAATCGTGCGTCAACGCGCTCATCAAGAAGAGGTTTTAACCATTTTCTTGCCTTTGGGAAACGAGCGATCGAAAAATAGAATATGACTTTAGAAAAGCAAAAGTTAGACGAATCTCGACAAAAAGCAGAAATAGCGATCGCATTGGGTAAAAGTAAACCCACTAATCGCTTAGTTGCTAGGATAATTATCTGTATTTGGATATTTGTGGCGATCGCGATCGCGTTCTGGTTCGTGCATTTAAGCAAGTAAAATTGCTATACCTAACTTCTCGGTAATGCGATCTCATCGATTAAACTGACTCGATTGTGTTAGCCAGGAAATTGATTTCCTGGCTTTTTAAGAAATATAAGACTATCCCCTAGTCTTATACAGCCGCAAAGTAAACTTTGGACTTTTCGGGGTCGGGAATCATCGTTTTGTCTCCTTCTTGCCAACCAGCGGGACAAACTTCATCTGGGTGAGTTTGTACGTACTGAATCGCTTTGAGAGTACGAAGTGTTTCGTCAACGCTACGACCGAAAGAAAGGTTATTAATGGTCGCGTGTTGGATTACGCCTTCTTTATCGATGATAAACAGTCCGCGCAAAGCGACTCCTGCATCAGGGTCTAGCACGTTGTAAGCGGTGCTAATTTCTTTTTTGAGGTCGGAGACGAGTGGATAGGTAATATCGCCAATTCCGCCTGATTTGCGATCGGTTTGTATCCAAGCTAGGTGAGAAAATTCACTATCTACAGAAACGCCTAATACTTCCGTACCGACCTTGCTAAATTCTTCGTAGCGATCGCTGAAAGCAATGATTTCAGTCGGGCAAACAAAGGTAAAATCTAGCGGATAGAAGAACAAGACAACGTATTTGCCTCGATAGTCAGATAATTTGACGGTCTTAAATTCTTGATCGACAACGGCAGTCGCCGTAAAATCGGGAGCGGATTGACCAACTCGCAAGCATCCTTCAGCCATGTCTCGATTCTCCTTGACTGTGTAATCTTAATTTTTGCAAAATTAAATATTTACGAACTGTTACAACTATATCATAGTCATAACGATTTTGAGTAAAAGAGAAAATTTTCGCTCGACTATTTAAAATAAGCAAAATTTATAGATAAACATAAAGTAAATACCCCTAATGCCGAGAGTTGTTTTAGTTCACCCACAAATCCCCCCGAATACGGGGAATATCGCGCGAACTTGTGCGGCTACAGCGACCCAATTGCATCTTGTCGGCCCGTTAGGGTTTGAATTGAGCGATCGCTATTTAAAACGGGCTGGATTAGATTACTGGCCGCACGTTAATTTGCACTATCATATCGATTTAGATGCTTTTAAAATAGCGCAGCAAAAAATCGGAGGTCGGCTGATTGGTTTTAGTGTTTCTGGTCGTGTAAACTATATTCGCTACAAATTTCAAGATGATGACTGGTTATTATTCGGGAGCGAAACTGAGGGATTGCCGCGTACAGTTCTTGAAACTTGCGATGATACAATTTATATTCCTATGACTCAACCCAATGTACGCAGTTTAAATCTTTCTGTAAGCGTGGCGGTCGGACTATTTGAAGTGCGTCGCCAACTCGGTTATCTCGATTAAAACAATCTAAAATTTTTTAGTTTTTTGATAAGAAATTTCTATCAAAAAACTAAAAAATCTAGATAGGCAAGCGATAGTCTCCAATTAACATTAACCTTGAGACAATTTCAGCAAAAAAAGTTAAATAACATTAGTTTTTTGGGGCGATCGCAACCAACAGAAAAAACAATCGTCACTCGCCGAAACATTATAAAAATTAATTCGTCTAGCCAAGCAATTACTTAACATAGGAAGATCTTTGAGGATAGTAGTGCAAATTTAGATTTGCCACATACCTCTAGATAGACTTGTCTAAATTGTCAAACCAAGTTAATCTTTCTTAAATAAGTTGAAATCACCCATAAGTACGTTGACAGATCGACTAAATCCAATGGCGCTCAATAAAATTGACCTTAGTAATTGACAAATCGCCCTAAAAAATTCTTGGGTCAAACTAATGCCATAAAACAGCGCTTTTCTATGATGAGGAGGTTTTTTTGAAAGACTCACTGACACAACAAGTTAAATCGGTTCCCTCATGTTTGGCATACCCCACTGAGGCGGCAACTAAACTATCGGCTAAAGCATCTGTAGATGTTATACCAATAGGAGAAGGATACCGCCAAGTTCGCCGATCTGCGGCTACAATTGGTTTGGCGATTTCGATGGGAGCGGCTAGTTTCTTATCGCTCAACCCCAATGACGCGGCGCTAGCAGTCGAGTCGCGCGCGTCTGAATCGACAGTTACAAGTCTTCCATCTCCCCAAAAAAGCGAACGGCAAGCCGCGCTGCGCGATCGCAATTCAAGAGCAGAACGCGCAAGCGAACCATCTTCTTTAACTTATGTCAAGCTAGCGCCACTAGCAATTAAACACGAAGTCAAGCAAGGAGAATCGCTATGGCAGCTATCCAAAGAGTATCAAGTAGCACCAGAAGCGATCGCTACTACTAATAATCTTTCTTCCCAAGCTAATTTATTAGTCGGGCAAACTTTAAAAATTCCTTCACAACAAGAACGAAAACACTCGCTAAAAAATCACGAAGCTTCTCAAAAGATAGCTTCGCGTTCCTCTAGCGTCAATCCTCAACAACTAAAAAATTCTTTAAATAATTTAAGAGAAACGCGAAAACGCCTACAAGAAAGTCTAGCCACCCTAAAATTTGAAGAAACAAAAATTCAGAGCAAATCGGATTTCTTGCCATCAGCTTCTGTGAAGTCGCTATCGGTCGATAAAGACTCAACCTTACTGCCTCAAACAACGGCGCTTTCGACAGATAGAGAGCGTCCTAATTCGCCAAATGAGTCGAAAATCGAGCGCCCGATTGCTATTGCCGTTGGGGAACAAGAAATCTCAACACTAAACATCGGGGCAACTAAAAAAGTAACGCCAGACGAAAAAGCGATCCCTCCTTCCAATTTTAGATCCCAAGAGACTGCCGAGCCACACGAGCCAAACATCTCAGAAATAGAAAGCCATTCATCGCCGATTCCCTATCCAGAAACAGCATCGCTCCCTCAAGAGTTTCGTCATCCCGAACTTCCAGAACTAGAGATGAGCTTGCCCGAACCAGAACCAGAGGTCATTGCACCTAAAAGCGATGCAAATGTCGAACTTTATCGAGTCGAGCGCGGAGACACGCTCAATAAGATTGCGCGTCGTCATGGCGTGTCAATCTCACAGCTAATTCAAGCCAACAACATTACCAATCCCAATGTTATCGCAGTCGCTCAACCATTAGTCATCCCCAATACTAATTCAGTCGAGCCAGCAAATGCTAGCCCAACAGTTATTACTGAAATTCCTGTAGCCAATAATCGTTTGGCTCCCTCAGTGCCAGTAATAACGGCTTCTGCATCTCCCGTTCCTTTAGGAACCGCGCAACAAAATACCGTATCGGTGGAACCTATCAAGAGCGAGCGAGCAACGAGTACGAATAAAATCTCTTTAGAGTCTCCTATAAGTACTCGCACTGAAAAACTGATTGCAGATATCAGTAGACTTCAGCAAGAATATCCCAATCGCTCCCGTTCTATTTCTATTTCCGAGCCATCCGAACAAGCCAACTCTATCCCCTCGAATGCGGATTCTTCAGAAATAGTCAATCCTCAATGGAGAAGCAATTACGCTCCGCATACCGCCAAGGGCGATCGCAATCCTACCACGGGATCGACTATTCAAATTCAAAGAGCCGCTCAACCACGAGTACCCGGCCCTCGATTCGTCCGCACTTCTAATTCCCCAAATTCTCAAAATAGCACCCAGTTAGTCGGCGCTGCGCCAACAGACTCGCAAGAGTACAACAACATGATGCGAGTTCCCGTCGGAACTACTGTCGGGCCAGAACTACCGCCGCTTTCAGTACCAGACGAGTACTTGCCAGATGCTCCTATGAAGTTTACAGGTTACATTTGGCCTGCGAAAGGAGTTCTTACATCGGGTTATGGCTGGCGCTGGGGCAGAATGCACAAAGGCGTAGATATTGCCGCACCAATCGGGACTCCTATTATGGCAGCAGCATCAGGTGAAGTGATTTCTGCGGGTTGGAATAATGGCGGCTATGGCAACTTGGTCAAACTCAAACACGCCAATGGCAGCGTTACCTTATACGCTCACAACAGCCGCGTATTAGTACGCACGGGTCAAAGAGTCGAGCAAGGCGAACTCATTGCGGAAATGGGCAGTACGGGATTTAGTACCGGGCCTCACCTGCACTTTGAGGTTCATCCTAGCGGACAAGGTGCTGTCAATCCTATGGCTTACCTACCCAAAAAGCGCTCTTAAGCTGCTTAGGGGAGTGTTTTTACAGCGACCAGTTGCCAATTATCAGTGTCCGAGGTTGGTAACTGGTTGCTTTTTAGGCATACGCCATGCGTCCCTGCTGGTAACTGATTTGATTTCCCTAAATTTTTTTTAGGATAAGAGCGATCGCGTTATTTTTATAGTAAGATTATAAAGGTGCAAAATTGGCTCAGTAGCTCAGCGGTAGAGCAGCGGACTCATAAGCCGTTGGTCGCAGGTTCAAATCCCGCCTGAGCCATTAAAGATGAAGCTTTCAATTTACCATGATAAATTGAAACAAATAACGGAAAACCAAAGCGTCTATCATGATAGACGTTTAGACACAAAAAAAGCGTTTTTTGTAGGACGGTTGTACTTTTGGATAGATATGTACTAGTTAGATGCGATCGCTCTTCCTTTCGAGGGAGAGCTATTTTTTATTTGAAAGCCGCACGATAAGCTTTTTTCTAAATATCTCCTCCCAAAACAAAGATTTCCGGTTATGCGTATAGCGGGATGGGCATCGTTTTTATAGCTAAATATTAGGTTGACAGAAGACAAGAATTGTTGGTTCTTGCTTTCGACTAGATTAATGAAACGTCTCTACTTCTCGTATTTTTTTACTTTGATGCAAAAAAAAAAAAAATTCATGCTAGAAATACATAATTAATAGTAAACTGTAACAAAAAATACAATAAACTTCATTAAAGATTGTAAATTTGAAACATTGAGCGTATCTATTTCTAAGCATCAAGCTAAGCTAAATTCAATAATGAAAATGCTTTTATTTTAAAGAGTTAGGAAAAATCAAATTGAAGACAAAATCGACGACCGAGATTAATAAAGAGCGATCGATAAAACATCTCTAGATTGTTCGAGTAACAAGCTTCAGTGCCATTCTTCCTAAACTAGGCTGTTGAAAGAAATCGTCTCAAAAAACTTTTATATAGACGCTTATCTTTGACAGAAATTAAAAATTACCCGGACAAAATTTTGGCAATTGACTGTCATTTATAGGTAGCGCTTAACTCTTTTCTATTTTTTTACACCTGGACACCGTTCGAGACAACATGAGCAACTTATCGAGACGCAAATTTATCTTAACCGCAGGTGCTACCGCTGCAAGCACAGTAATTATTCACGGTTGTAGTAGCGGAAATACGAGTCAGACGACAACGCCCTCTCCCGCAGCTAACACGAGTCCTACTGCATCTCCTGTAGCTGCGTCAGGCGACGGGCCTGAAGTTACGACTGCCAAACTTGGTTTTATTGCCTTGACCGATTCTGCTCCTCTTATTATCGCAAAAGAAAAAGGACTTTTTGATAAGTACGGCATGACGGGAGTAGAAGTTGTCAAGCAAGCATCTTGGCCCGTAACGCGCGACAACATCGAACTGGGATCTGGAGGCGGTGGTATCGATGGGGCGCATATTTTGACCCCAATGCCTTACTTCTTAACGATGGGGTTAATTACCAAAACCAAGCAGCCCCTGCCAATGTATATTCTCGCTCGTCTCAATACCAACGGACAAGCGATTTCTGTTTCTAATACCTACAAAGACCTCAATGTTGGTTTAGATAACAAAGCTTTTAAAGAAGCATTAAACAAAGAAAAAGCGGCTGGCAAACAAGAACTCAAAATGGCAATCACCTTTCCTGGGGGAACCCACGACCTGTGGATGCGCTATTGGTTAGCAGCAGGAGGAATCGACCCTACTAACGATGTTTCTGTCATTCCCGTTCCACCGCCGCAAATGGTCGCCAATATGAAAGTTGGCAACATGGAAGCTTTTTGCGTGGGCGAACCTTGGAACGCGCAATTAGTTAACCAAAAGCAAGGCTACACTGCATTAGTCACTGGAGAATTGTGGAAAGATCACCCAGAAAAAGCGCTTACCATGCGCAAAGATTGGGTCGATAAAAACCCTAAAGCAGCTAAAGCAATCCTAATGGCAGTCATGGAAGCGCAGCAGTGGTGCGATAAGCCAGAAAATATAGAAGAAATGTGCCAGATTGTCTCTCAAGATAAATGGTTTAAAGTACCAGCAGCCGATATTATCGGGCGTTCAAAAGGAGAAATTGACTACGGTACGGGACGAGTAGAAAAGAATTTCCCCTACGCCATGAAGTTTTGGGCTGATTTTGCGTCTTATCCTTTTAAGAGTCACGACCTTTGGTTCTTAACTGAAAATATCCGCTGGGGCTATATTCCGCCCGATACAGATACTAAGAAATTGGTCGATGAAGTCAACCGCGAAGATTTGTGGAGAGAAGCTGCTAAAGAACTGAAAATCGCAGATGCAGAAATTCCGAAAAGTAGTTCTCGCGGTGTAGAAACTTTCTTTGATGGCGTTAAATTCGACCCAGAAAAACCTGAAGAATATCTCAAAAATCTCAAAATCAAAAAAGGTAGCGCATAAAGAAGAAAGGAAGGATGAGGAATGAAGTCATTAGATACTCAAGTGAATCTAAATTTCATTCTTCCCTTTTAAATTTCATAATTCATAATTCATAATTTGAAAAAATGACGACAAATTTATCAAGTTCCCAAGGAAATATATTTGCTTCTCTGTTACCTGCTTTTCAAAAATCGCCTAGGAAAATTGTTGCACCAATCATCGCACTCGCAATTATTCTAATTATCTGGCAATTATTATCGGCAGGAGAAAATCCTAATCTTCCTGCACCTTTAACAGTTTTAAAAGAGACTTGGAATCCTCTAATTGTTAATCCTTTTTTTGACAATGGCGGCACTGATAAAGGATTATTTTGGCAATTATTAGCCAGCTTACAAAGAGTGGGAATCGGGTTTTCTTTATCTGCTATTGTCGGCATCGGTTTGGGGATTTTAATTGGTTCTAATCGAGTAATGTACGATGCTTTAGATCCAATTTTTCAAGTTTTGAGAACTATTCCTCCTTTGGCTTGGTTGCCGATTTCTTTGGCTGCATTTCGTCAATCAGATCCCTCAGCAATTTTTGTAATTTTTATTACGGCAATTTGGCCCATCATCATCAATACTACAGTAGGAGTTCAACAAATTCCTCAAGACTATCGAAACGTGTCGAGAGTTTTGCAACTGTCTAGAGTTGAATACTTTTTTAATATTCTGATTCCATCAGCAGTTCCTTATATCTTTACCGGATTGCGCATCGGAATCGGATTATCTTGGTTAGCAATTGTCGCGGCAGAAATGTTAGTTGGAGGTGTCGGAATCGGTTTCTTTATTTGGGATGCTTATAACAGTTCTCGGATGAGTCAAATTATTCTCGCCCTTATTTATGTCGGCGTAGTCGGTTTAATCCTCGATCGCTTGGTAGGTTTGATTGCCAATCTCGTCGTTCCCCAAGAACAGAAACAATAAAGGTAACGTATGGGCGGGTTTTGATATTAATTTTGCGATCGAACTCGTTAAATGTTAAGAAGGGCGCACGCCATGCGCCCCTACACTTCTGAACTACCGTAAAGACGCGATATATCGCGTCTCTACCACTGATAACTGATAACTGATAACTGATAACTGATAATGTCTGCATTTATAGAAATCGATCGCGTTGATAAAGTTTTTCCCTTACCAAATGGGGATAGTTATATTGCTCTCAAAAATATCGATCTAAAAATAAAAAAAGGTGAATTTATTTCCTTAATCGGTCACTCTGGATGCGGGAAATCAACCTTGCTTAATATGGTTGCAGGATTAGATCGACCGACTGGAGGAGGCGTTATTCTTGAAGGAAGAGAAATAAAAGGGCCAGGCCCCGATCGCATGGTCGTCTTTCAAAATTACTCGCTCTTACCTTGGCTGAGTGTACGCCAAAATATCGCCCTAGCAGTCAATCGCGTTCTGAGTAACCTGCCAAAAGGAGAACGGCGGGGCATAGTCGAGCATAACATCGATCTAGTTGGTTTGAGACACGCAGCCAACAAACGCCCAGGAGAACTTTCTGGCGGGATGAAACAAAGAGTCGCGATCGCGCGCGCCCTCTCAATTCGTCCTAAAGTTTTATTATTAGACGAACCCTTTGGGGCATTAGATGCACTCACCAGAGGAAATTTGCAAGAAAGATTGATGCAAATCGTCGAAGAGAACCACGTTACGACGGTTATGGTAACGCACGACGTAGACGAGGCACTATTGCTAAGCGATCGCGTAGTCATGCTGACAACCGGGCCAGAAGCCCATATCGGACAGATTCTCGACGTAGAAATTCCCCGTCCGCGCCAACGCCTAGAAGTCGTCAACCATCCCAGCTATTACACGCTGCGCAACGAGATTGTTTACTTCCTCAACCAACAGAAGCGCAGCAAACAAAAAGTCGGACAAGTTCCCCATACCAAAGTTGCGATCGCGCGTCACGGTTTAGAAAAAATCAACCTCGAAATTGGCTTTATTCCCCTAACCGACTGCGCGCCGCTTGTCGTTGCTAAAGAAAAAGGCTTCTTTAAAGAAGAGGGATTAGAAGAAGTTACCCTCAGTCGCGAACCCAGTTGGAAAGCGATCGCTCAAGGCGTAGCAACTGGACGCTTAGATGCGGCGCAGATGGTGGCTGGAATGCCCCTCAGCATGACGATTGGCGCGGGTGGCAAGCCTTCTATCCCCATCATCACCGCCTTAGTTCTCAGCCGCAACGGGAATGCCATTACCTTAAGCAAGCAGTTCCAAGACTGGGGCGTTAGCAATTTAGCGGGATTAAAAGCAGCCTTATCCCAAAACTCCGACAAAGTTCACACCTTCGGAATGGTTCATCCAGCTTCGATGCACAATCTGTTATTGCGTTACTGGTTAGCTTCTGGCGGAATCGATCCCGATCGCGATGTTAATCTAACCGTCATTCCGCCGCCGCAAATGGTTGCTAATTTAAAAGCTGGCAATATTGACGGTTACTGCGTGGGCGAACCCTGGAACTCTCGCGCCGTCTACGAACAACTCGGCTACGTTATCGCAACCGATTTAGATATTTGGGCGGGACACCCAGAAAAAGTATTGGGAGTTCGAGAAGACTGGGTGGCAAAACATCCCGAAACCCATATCGCCTTAGTAAAAGCCTTGTTGAGAGCGTGCGAATACTGCGACGATCGCCGCAATCGCGAAGAAATTATCGATTTACTCTGTCAGGATCGCTATGTCGGCTCATCGCCCGAATATACGCGCCCTGGATTCCTCGATCCCTACAATCGCGGTACGGGTGCTGCGCCAGAACGATTGCAGCGTTTCAATCAATTCCATATCGACCAAACCAACTGTCCCGGACGGGTAGAAGGATTGTGGATTCTTACGCAACTGGCGCGTTGGGGTTATGCACCCTTCCCCAGAAACTGGATTGAAATATTAGAAAGGGTACGCCGTCCCGATCTCTTTGGCGAAGCTTGTCGTCAGCTAGGATTGCCCGATATTGAAGGCGATCGCCACAGTTTTGCTCTATTCGACGGACTACTTTTCGATCCAGACTATCCTATGAGTTATTTAGAACGATTGGATATCAAACGCGAGTTTCACGTCAGCGAAATCTTAATTGACGAAACCGTAACCACACCATAATAATTCGTAATTCGTAATTAGGCGGAGCTACTCCAAAATCTAAAATTCAAAATCCTTTCATCGGATAACAATGCAAGCAATTACTAATACCGAACAAAAATCCGTTAAGTCTAATCAGCCAATTCTCACTATAGAAAGCGTTTCTAAGGTTTATC
Organism: Hydrococcus sp. Prado102; assembly: GCA_025454425.1. Lineage (GTDB taxonomy): Bacteria > Cyanobacteriota > Cyanobacteriia > Cyanobacteriales > Microcystaceae > Hydrococcus. The sequence continues at coordinate 16,494 of JALOOL010000081.1, forward strand.
CCACGCCTAACGGCCCGTATACCGTTTTAGATGGAGTCGATTTAACCGTTAATGAGGGCGAATTTGTCTGCCTGATCGGTCATTCTGGCTGCGGTAAATCGACTCTGCTCAATATGGTAGCGGGATTTAATCGACCGACGACCGGAGAAGTTAAGTTGCAAGACCAACCGATTACTAAACCGGGTCGCGATCGCATGATGGTGTTCCAAAACTACTCGTTACTGCCTTGGAAAACGGCTTTTGATAACGTTTATTTGGCAGTCAAAGGGGCTTATCCCGACAAAACCAAAGCCGAGAAAATAGCAATCGTTGAAGAACATTTAGCTATGGTAGGCTTAACCGAAGCCGCCCAAAAGAAACCCGCGCAGTTGTCGGGCGGTATGAAACAGAGAGTCGCGATCGCCCGCGCCTTAGCCATTCGCCCCCAAGTATTAATTTTAGACGAACCCTTTGGGGCATTAGACGCAATTACCAAAGAAGAATTACAAGATGAACTACTCAATATTTGGCGAGAACATCGCTTAACAGTTCTCATGATTACTCACGACATTGACGAAGCGCTGTATTTATCAGATCGTCTCGTGATGATGACTAATGGGCCTGCTGCTAAGATTGGCGAAATCCTCAAGATTCCTTTTGCACGTCCTCGCGTTCGCGCACGCATTCTCGAAGATCCCGCTTATTACGAACTGCGCAACTACGCTTTAGATTTTCTCTATCACCGTTTTGCTCATTCGGAAGATCCAGAAGAAACGGAAATTGTCCCACAAAAAGGCAATCCAACTCTCAAAGCTGCCGCAATTCTTGGCGGACTAGCAGCAGTTGCTTTAGTTGGCTTTGGTTTGATGCAGTCTTTGACTCCCAAACAAACCCAGACACCAGCACCGACACCGCAAGAATCTCCGATTGGATGGTAAGACTGAAAAGGCGTTGCTCGATGAGTTGCGATCGATTCAGCAACGCCTAATGTTGGCGAAGAAACATCGAGCTTTTATTAGTTAATTTTCAAGTGCATCAAACCAAGCTTGCAGATCGCTCAAATTGGTAAAATCGAGCAGGGCTACTCTCTGAGAAGCCGCGCAAAGCGCTTCTAAACCGAGATTTTCTAATTGTTTTAGGGAAGAGTTTCAACGCGCGATCGCACTTCTTGAGATAATTTTCCCACTTTGATGCTAATCCGGCGATCGCGTGCTAGCTCTTTAGCCGTCAATTCAGTGAAAAACTTTCGAGCGGCACTATAGTTAATTTATATTTCTTTAGTAATAAAGAAAAAACACTATTTATATAGCCAAAGATCGAAACAATAAAAATATTTTTTTGACAAAGTAAAGATAGGTAAATCAAGAATTTATGAATGGAGTTTAAAGTAATTATGCAACGTGCTAAATTGTTCAAAATTGTAGGTGTTAGTCTTTTCTCATTAAGCACGGCGATTATGCCTTTAGCTATGCCTGCTTCTGCTCAGGTGAACGCACCTGGAACCTCTGAAGTTGAGACTCGAACTGATTATAGAGATGATGGTTTTGATTGGGGTTGGTTAGGATTACTCGGTTTAATTGGTTTAGCTGGTCTTGCTGGGAAAAAACGCAATGAACCCACTGCTTATCGCGAGCCAGATGTAGTAAATCGCACTACCTATAGAGAATAAAAATTCTCTATTATAAACGAAGTAAGGTTGGCATTGTCAGGAAGGACGCGATATATAGCATCTCTGGCAATGCCCATTATTTTACGTTTTATTATGGCAAATTAGTATAGCGTTTTTCAAATCAGTAAGGGACATCTAATTACTTTCCTCCTCTCCTCCTCTCCTCCCGTAGAGACGTAAGGAGCGGAACGTCTCTACATATTGAACTTCTGAACTCCTTCCCTACTAGTTCTGTACCTCATCTAGATGAGAATTGTTATACTATAGCGATTATTTCGCTCGTCAATTTTTTAAAGTAAAAATAAAGAGTTATTAAATAAACTGGCAAATTGTCACAAATTGATTTATTGCTTCCAGTTGATGGATTAGGGGTATTTTTTAGATTGAGTCTCGCTCTTATAGTTGGTGGCTTGATTGGTTGGGAGCGCGAAATTGCTGACAAGCCTGCTGGTTTAAGGACTCATATGCTGGTAAGTTTTGGCGCTGCTATTTTTGTTTTGGTTGGAATTGAAACAGGTGCTACTCAAGCAAGCGCTGATGTTCTAAGTCGGATAGTCCAAGGTGTCATTCAAGGTATTGGTGTTTTGGGAGCCGGAGAAATTTTTGGGAAATCTCGTCAGCAAACAGATACGATTAGACTCAGCGGTCTTACTTCTGCGGCTGCTATTTGGGTGTCGGGTGCTTTGGGAGTAGCCGCTGGTTGTGGATTGTGGGCGATCGCATTATCGGGCGCTTTAACTTGTTTTTTAGTTCTTTGGTTGGTAAAAAAATGGGAATGAGGCGAATTTTGTCTACTTTCTCCAATCGAGCTAGCAGCACAAACAGTCGTTTATTGTTGTTGAGCTTCTTCTAATTCTATAAGAACTTCCCGAGCGATTTTGAGAGTGAGGCGCGCTTTTTCGATCTCGGACAGTTCATCCCACGGGGCAACTTTAACGCTACTTTCTCCTCGCATGGTGTAGGCTAAAGGACGAGCAAATACTAATAAGTCTTCTGAATCCCAATTGGATAGCAAGGGTTTGACGCAGGCAACGAGTCGGTCGATCGCAGAAAGATTGTTAGAAATCGTGCAAGTAGCTTGTTCGGCGATCGCATCTATCCAATCGCAAGGAACGAAATGACCGAACCGTTGTATGACATTGTACTTAACGCGGTTAGTTTCGATATTATCCCAACACTGATGCAGGCAGGTAAAGAATCTTTCGGATTGAGAATCTAATTCTTCAGCGTCAAAAGAATCGATCGCAGAAAATTTTTGTTCTAATTGCTCGAAATAAACTTCGGTTTCGGGATCGGCAGGGTTCCAAGGATAGCAAATT
>JALOOL010000373.1 GCA_025454425.1 Hydrococcus sp. Prado102
CTACGAATTAATTACGGGAGAATTGCAAGCTTGGGAAATCGCCCCATCGTATCAAAAATTGCTCGCCACTACTAGGGTTGCTTTGTGCGAGCAAAAAGTACAAAAAGTCGATCTCAAAAGTCGCGAAATAACTCTAGAAGATGGCACAGCGCTTGAGTGCGACTATTTGGTTTTGGCAATTGGGGCACAAAATCGCTGGGCAAATATTCCAGGTTTACGCGCTTATGCCTTGACGTTTCGGACGTTAGCCGATGCCGAACGTTTAGAAGCCAAATTAACCATTCTTGAAGCATCAGATCGTCAGTGGCTTAGAGTCATTATTCTCGGTGGAGGCGCGAGTGGAGTAGAATTGGCTTGTAAGATAGCAGATCGCTTGAGACAACGCGCTCAAGTCCATCTGATCGAGCGAGGCGAGGAGATTCTTAAACCTTTTCCCTCTGGGCTTCGTAAGGCTTCCTATCGGGCAATGAATGCGCGTCGCATTCAAGTAGAATGTGGAACCGAGGTTATTGCCGTTGAAGCCGAGTCAATAACGGTAATGCGTAACGACCAAATCGTCGAACTCCCAGTCGATTTAGTGTTGTGGGCGGCGGGAACCGAAGCGAGAGAGGCGATCGGGCGGTTAAATGCAGCCAAAAACGAGCGCGGACAACTTCTGACTCGTCCTACCTTACAATTACTCGATTATCCTGAAGTATTTGCCCTCGGAGATGTGGCAGAGGTTCGCAACAGCAACAAAGTCAAAAGGAGCCGCTATTGTCTCTAGTTTTTCTATTAATTTAGAAGGTCAATTAGCTGCGATCGTCAGGCGGTTGGTTTATATTCAACGTCTACCAACATTACGCCATCGCTGGCAAGTCTTTAAGAATTTACTTAAAAATACGCTCTCTAATGTTTGGTCTTTGTTTGGAGGTTACTCGAATATAACGTTTCGCAAATAAATGAGGTACAGTTTTGAGAATGCTTAACTCGACTGGCGATCGCAAGCTAAAGTTTAGTCCATTCCATTTTTTGATTATTATTGTTTTAATTTTAGGGATTTTTTTTCGTTTAGTTAACCTCGATCGCAAGGTATATTGGATCGATGAAAATTTTACGTCTTTGAGAATTTCTGGCTATACCGAACCAGAATTTTTAGCCGCTTTTAAAGAAGGACAAATAATTACTGTTGACGAACTACTTAAATATCAGCGACCTAATACCGAAAAAGGATTAGTCGATACCTTAAGCGGACTCGTCAAAGAAGAACCCCAGCACGTACCGTTATATTTTGTTTTAGCGAGATTTTGGAATCAGTTATTTGGTTCTTCGGTAGCTGCTACAAGAAGTTTATCCGCCATCATTGGCTTGTTGGTTTTTCCTTGTCTTTATTGGCTGTGTCAAGAACTTTTTGAATCGCCTTGGGTAGGATGGGTTGCTATTACGTTAATGGCAGTTTCGCCTTTTCATGTATTGTTTGCTCAAGAGGCACGTCCTTATAGTTTATGGACTGTCACTACATTACTTTCAAGTGCCGCACTCTTAAGAGCAATTCGCGTACAAACTAAACTGAGTTGGGTAGCATATACGATTAGTATTGCACTTAATTTATATACTTTTCTATTTTCTGTATTAACGCTAATCGGACACGGAATCTATGTACTTTTAAAAGAAAAATTTCGTTTTAATAAAACCGTTATTACTTATTTAATAGCTTCGTTAGGAGGAGCGATTCTTTTTATTCCTTGGATTTTAGTTATTTGGTTTAACTTTGCTAATATAAACCAGATGACATCTTGGATTAACGATACTAATTCAATATCTTATTTAGTAAAATCATGGTTAATCAACCTTAGTCGTGTTTTTTTTGATTTCGATCGCGGTTGGTGTTTTGGTGATTTCTGTAGGTATCCGCTTAATTTTCGTCGCGATCCACTTATTTATTTAATTATTCCATTTGTAATTCTTGTCGGCTATTCTATTTATTTTTTATGTCGTAAAGCTCCCTTAAAAGCTTGGTTGTTCGTCGTTACTTTAATTGGCGTTCCTGGATTGGCTTTAGTCTTGCCAGATTTGATTTCAGGAGGACAGCGATCGACGATGACTCGCTATTTAATTCCTTGTCTTTTAGGAATACAAATAGCCGTTGCTTATTGTTTGGCAATAAAGATAAGCTTTTCTCGAAATTGGCAACAAAAAGGATGGCAGATATTAATAGTTATGATTATTTCTTTGGGTATCTTTTCTAATACGCTCATTGCCCAAGCAGAAGTTTGGTGGAATAAAATTCACAACTACGATACTTATGCGATCGCTCGTGTAATTAATCAAGGTCAAAATCCTCTTTTAATTTATAGATTATCTCATCGATTAAAAGTTGGTAGCTTAGGAAATTACATAATGCCTTTAGCGCATCTGCTAGAACCCAAAGTACGGATTTTAGTGATGATGCAAAAAGATAGCGTTCCTGAAATTCCCGATGGGTTTTCTGATATTTTATTCTACAAACCTAACAAAGAAGTACGAGAGAAACTAGAACGAAAACAATATACAAGCAAGCTTGTTTATGATTCCAAACAAAATCCAGTACCTGGTTTGCAGAATTCTCCAGAAATCACCATTTGGAAACTTCAAAAAATTGAGCGATAATGTTGTAGTTTTAAAAAGCTGCGATCGCGATCGAATTGAAATCGCAGTTGAAATGCGTCTTAGCTTAGTTCGCGCTTTTCTAGAAGCTCGCACTACAAGATTGATGATTCATTTAGACTCGCTATATTACTAAAAATCAACAATTTAGGTTTTAATATTAAACAACCAACTTTCGCTTGTGTAGAGTAGGGGAACAGCGCGATGAATGCCAGCAAGGAAAAAAGTCCATTAAAGGCAAAAATTAAAGAGGTATTGGGATTTGACTTGCGATCGCTCGCTCTGTTTCGCATTGGCTTAGCCTTAGTCGTACTTGCCGATCTCATAATTCGTTTTAGCGATGCAAGGGTATTTTACAGCGATGAGGGCATACTGCCGCGCTCTGCCTTGGGTGAAGTTTTGATAAGTCCTTGGTACTGGTCGATTTTCTCGATTAGCGGTCAACCAATTGTCGTAGGGATTGTTTTTGCGATCGCAATTTTTATAGCGTTAGGATTGCTCGTTGGGTATCGTACCAGACTAACGGCGATCGCGACTTGGGCGATGATAATTTCTATTCACAATCGCAATCCTGCCCTCATTTTTGCCGCAGACGACGTTTTGAGGGCATTACTTTTCTGGGCGATGTTTTTACCCTTGGGCGCTTGCTACTCGGTAGATAGCGCCCTCAACACCTCCGAACGTCCTTTACCCAAACGAATCGTTTCTGGAGCAACCTTTGCCTTCATGGTACAGGTTTGCTTTATCTATATGTGGTCGGCAGCATATAAAACGAAAAGCGAACTTTGGTGGCCCGATGGCGATGCAGTTTATTATGCCCTGAGTTTTGACCAGTATGCAACTCCATTCGGTCAATGGCTCCTCAGTTTTCCCGTTGATATACTAAGGTTGATGACGCTTTCTGCCCTTTGGTTTGAATGGTTAGGGCCGCTATTAATCTTTATTCCTTTTTATAACAGCGTTTTTCGTTGCATTGCCATAGTTTGCTTCATCGGGTTACACGCGACTTTTGGATTGTGTTTTGAATTGGGAATCTTTCCCTTTTTGAGTATTGCAAGTTGGTTGATATTTATCCCGACGAATGTCTGGGATGCGCTGGCAAAAAGATTATATACTCCCCAAAGAGAGGGTTTGAGGATTAATTACGATGCAGACTGCGGCTTTTGTAAGAAGGTCGTTCATTTCCTGCGTACTTTTTTGATTTTACCTGGAACGCCTTTATTAAAATGTCAGGACGATCCTTCAATTTACGCCGATATGCAGGAAAAAAATTCCTGGGTAGTAGTCGATTGGCAAGGAAATCGATACTTTAAATGGGAAGCGATCGCCTATGTATGTAGTTTATCTCCTATCTTTTGGTTTCTTGCTCCAATCCTCAGATTAAGCCCTCTGATGGCAATTGGCAACAAAGTTTACGAAACAATTGCCACTAACCGACGTGCGGCGGGGATGTTTACCAAACCATTTAAATTTCGTCCGCTTGAGGTACGTTCGTCTTTAGCACTCAATATCGTAACCTTATTCTTGCTCGTTTATGCTTCCTTATGGAATCTCAAAAGTTTTGTCGATCAAACTGTAGCGAGAAGATCCCCGCAAAAGAACGATTGGATTAGCGCCACGCATAAACTCTTCACTCGCAGAATCATTCAGCAGATTGATATTTTTAGTAGAGTAACGCGATTGGATCAGTCTTGGAGTATTTTCGCGCCCGCACCGCCGAGGGATGATGGTTGGCACGTTATCGTTGGAAAACGCCAAGATGGTACTGAGGTTGATGTCTTAAAAAATAGCGATTCTGTCAATTGGGAGAAACCCACCATGCAACAGCGAAATGAACTGTATAAGAATATGCAGTGGCGAACTTATTTTATCAATCTCAATCGCGCGATCGGCAAGAAGCTTTATCCTTTATATGGTGCGTATCTGTGTCGCAATTGGAATGCCAAGCACCAGGATTCGCAGAAATTAGAAAATATTGATATTTATTTTATGGATGAAAGAACGGTTCCTCCCAACCAAACCCAAACAGTAGAAAAAACTAAACCTTGGAATCAATCTTGTTCTTAATATTGCACGCAAAAAACTGCTGACTTATAAACTGCGACAAGCGATTGCATACATTCAAGACCATTTAACAGAAGATCTTTCACTCTTTTGCGATCGCAAAAGAAGTAGACATGAGGCAAAACAACTCCTGTGCAGCGACCTAAGTATCGCAGAAATTGCCTTGTCCGTTGGCTTCTGCGACCATCGTCTGGCGCATCACTTGAAACGTCTGACCAATCATTCCTTGATGGTACAAGCCCCCGGATTAATCCGTGGGGTCAATCCAAAATCTAAAATCCAAAATCCAAAATCGGTTGACAAAAGACACGCCGAAGCAACTGCGAAATCAATAGCAAGAATCGCCAAGAAAGCGCAAGATTTGCCTTTTAATCTCAGCCAGAATTTCATATCCTTATGAAAAACCTATTCTACGGAGATTGAGCCATGAAGAGCAACTTAGGTTAGTTGTGAGCGCAACTATCAGAAGTTTTCCCCGATGAATGCCAATCGCACCAGCACGAACGCTTATGAGATGCAATTTAGTTACTGCTTTTACTGTTCTCTTTGCTAACTGGTTACTCGCGCCTGCTTTTGCCGATCCCATGACTCAAATTCCTGCCGTTTCCGAACTATCTGACGTACAACCGAACGATTGGGCATACGAAGCACTGCGATCGCTAACAGAAAAATATGGTTGCATTGATGGCTATCCCGACCGCACCTATCGAGGCGAACGTTTTCTAACGCGATACGAGTTTGCCGCCGGATTGGATAGTTGCTTGCAGAAAATTGAAGCATTAACGATCTCTGGGGTCAATATTGCTAGAGAAGATCTAACCCAATTGCAACGATTGAGTAAAGATTTTGCTTCGGAATTAAGCACCTTGCAAGGTCGAGTAGATGGACTCGAAGGTCGAGTTGCTGTCTTAGAAGACAACCAATTTTCCACCACGACCAAACTTTCTGGAGAAGTCATCTTTGCAGTGAGTTCCGCCTTTGGCGATCGCAAAGCTGACTCAAACGAATCCGTTGATGAGAATGTAGTAATAAGCGATCGCGTGCGACTATTTTTTAACACCAGTTTTACAGGCAAAGACTCTCTCGGATTGGAAATAGAAGCAGGTAACACCCCCAATCTTCGAGAAGCAACGGGTACGAATATGGCGCGACTCGGTTTCGACCAAGGCAGCGATAATGACTTAGCTTTAAGCTTCCTAGCTTATCAGTTTCCAGTGAGCGATGCTGCCGATGCTGCCATTATCTTAAATGCTAATTTCTTCGATTTTGTCGATGTTATCAATCCCGATGTAGGTAGCGATCGCAGGGGCGGCGTTTCTCGCTTTGGCGTTCGCAGTCCCATCTATCGACTGGTCAATGGCGGTTCGGGTGCGAGTTTTTCTTACGATTTCGGCGACTTTGCCAATTTAACTTTGATGTATCTCAGCAGCGATGCCAGCGACCCAGAGTTAGGGCTTTTTGGCGGTTCCTATGCTGCTTTGGGTCAACTTTCTCTTACTCCTAGCGACTCTGTAGGAATTGGGCTAACTTACGCTCATTCCTACAATGCGCTTTCCTCTGGGACGGGAAGTAATAACGCTAACGAACCCTTTGGCGATGCCAGCGATGCCATCAGCGCCA
>JALOOL010000374.1 GCA_025454425.1 Hydrococcus sp. Prado102
TTTTACTGCCCGTACAGTAGTAGGATTGGGATGGTTATCTGGCTCGGCAGATACGATAGGATCTTCGGGAATTTCAGATTCTATTTGTTGTTTTTGTTTTTGATAGCGCCGCTGCCAAGTTGCAAGTACCCCACCAACAGCGATCGTTGCTACAAAGATTCCTGCTGCAATAACGCCTTGATAAACCAAAAAGCTTGGTTGACGTTCATTTTTTGCTCTAATTAAGGCTTCTCTTGCGATCGCGGCGAATTCATTTGCTTGTCTAATCGTATCCGTTCCATACAATTGTGCGTCGAGGGTGGTTACGGTCATCAAGTAGCTATCGTTAATAAAAATAATTGGCAAACTGCCACTTGTATCGACCCTTGAGGTAATTCCTTCCAAGGAATCGCGCTCTAAATTGCTGTCAGCAATGCGAACGAGGGTATTTTCGATGCCTTGAACTCGTTGCGCGATCGTACTACTGTTTTTATCGGTCGTTGCAGGAGTCGCGATGGTAAATAATCGGTAGCCATCGAGCCTAACCACACCCGTATCAACTTCGTCATTGCCATTATTCGATCGCAAATTATTAAGCTGCGACCAATTCAAGAACGGAAATTGAGGCGTTTGTCCCCATAATGCAGAGGTTGACAAGGGAGCAAGCATAAACGCGATCGCAGCCGCAAACGCGATTGCAAGATGAGTTAGCCGCTTCCAAGACTTTGTTCGTATTGGTTGTTTCGATCTCATCCGTAACTACTGTAGGGGTAAATGCTTAACCATCCTACCTTTTATATTTGTGTTTTTCCGATAAGTAGATGCTTTTTCGGTTATATAGACGCGCGATCGCTTTCGACGTAGGACAGTACGGAAGTTGAGGTTTTAGGGGTAGGGCGATCGCTGCTACTAAGTTTTTTAAAATTGATGTGTTACTAGCTCATCAGTGAAATTACGGAACAGAGATTTATTGTTGAGCTAAGTTTTCAGTGGATCTTCTGAAGACGGCAAGAATTTAGTCAAGTTATTGTTTAGCTAATAATCTATAGATTGCTACATATTCAGAAAGTTTTAAAACTTCAAGGATCTGGGAATTTAAGAAAAAACTTATTTTCAAGATTTTCTTATTTTTAATCAAAAATAAATTAATACTATAAAAATAACTATGACATCGATTACTTTGACCAGTAGTTTTCTCAATTCTTTATTGGATATTCCTCATCAAGTTAGCAAGAAACTACCAGAAGTTCTTCATTTTCTTGACTCTAACCCTCGCAATCAATATGCACGTAAAATCGTAGGTTATGATAATATATGGCGAATTTATGTAACTAGGAAATATCGCCTTTTCTATAAATATGATAACAGTTGGATTAAATTAATTAAGCTAATCAAACGAGAGAAAGATACTTATAGAAATCTTGACTTTGACGAGCGTGAGATTCCTACATTTTTATCCATAGAAGACGATGAAGAAATTATAGAAGGAGAAGACGCTCATCAGAGAAAATTACTTACCGAAATCCAGCTAAGGCGTTGGTTAATTCCACAAGAATATTGGTCAGAATTACTAGCCTTAGAAAATGACGAACGGCTACTCGATCTTGCTATTCCACAGGTTTTTCTTGAAAGAATTATTGACAATCTTTATTCTAAGCCCTTAAATGAAATTCAAAATCAATTTGATTTTGATTTAAAAAACTTTCAAGCTCTAAACGATTTTATTGATGGAAAAATTACCAATTTTTTACTTAAACTCAGTCCCGAACAAGAAAAAATACTTAATCGTCAAAGCGATGTTCCAACTTTAATCAAAGGAGGCCCTGGAACGGGAAAGTCAACACTTGCTCTCTACCGAGTCAAACAGCTTGTTGATTCGGGCATTAGAAAAATTTTATTTACAACTCATACCGAAAGCCTCGTTAACTACTCGAAAGAGCTTTTGGAGGCTTTGCTCCAACAGCCCCTTGAGCAATTAAAAGTAGAGGTTTGTACCGTCGATAATGTCGTACAAAAATATTATAAAAACCAAAACGAGCCTCTTAACTTAGCCAGCCGTGAAATTTCACTGTTGTGCTTAGAGTCGGTACTCAGAACGGTTCAACTTGACAGAGACTCAAAATCAAAACTAGAAAAGTTAGGTAAATTTTATCTACTCGAAGAAATTCTCGATGTTATCGAGGCAAGAGGAATTTTAACCCTCGAACAATATCAAGATATTGAAAGATTTGGGCGTAGATATCGCTTAGACAGACGCTTGCGTAAGACAGTTTGGGAAGTTTATCAACAGTGGCAAACCCAAGTGAATCGCTCTGGCTACGTGACAATCGAGACGGTAAGACGACAAGCGTTAGAAATTGTTACCCAGCAGACAGATAAGCCTTACGAAGCAGTAATTATTGATGAAGCTCAAGACCTCTCCCCCGTAGCACTCAAATTTTTGGTTGGACTTGCTCGTTCTCAAGAAGGAATTTATTTGACTGCCGATACTTCTCAATCTCTTTATCAACGTTCTTTTAGCTGGAATCTCATCCAAGCAACGATTCAATTTCAAGGTCATACCCACACTCTCAGACGTAGTTTTCGCAATACTGAACAGATTGGAAAAGCTTGTCCAGATATTTTGGCGAACGCCACAGATAGGGATGTTGAAACTATCATTCGAGAATTTTCTCCATTAGAGGGAGAAAAACCCAAAATTATTTTGACCGATAATTTGCTTGACCAGATGCAAGCGCTCAAAACATTTTTTGGGAACGCAGCGAATAAATGGCATTTACCTGTCCATGCTGGAGCAGTTCTCGTGCCAAATGCCGAACTCGGTCAGCTAGTGTCGTGTCAGCTTAATTCTTCCGGTTTAAAAGCAGAATGGCTACCACAAGGGTTAACCTTTAAGCAAAATTGCATTAAGGTTTTATCTCTACGCGCAGCCAAGGGACTTGAATTTCCCTTTGTTGCCATTGTTGGTTTAGAAGACGGGCTACTTCCAATCGCCACTTCTCATCTCCCTAACAACGAGCGCGAAGAATTGCTTGCTCAAGAGCGTCGCTTGTTTTACGTTGGATGTTCTCGCGCTATGCGCTCTTTACTTGTATGTGGGTCGCTTTCAAAACCCTCTCCTTTTTTAACTCAACTAAGAGCAAATCGTTATTGGCAAATGGAGGAAATGTCATGCCGATAAACCTTAACGAAACACGACAACGCGGTTGTTCGGAGCTAAGAAAAGTTAGTGCTAGGTTGAATAATGGAGAAAAGCTTGATTGTAGCGGGGTTTATGGTCTTACAACGCGGCAATTAAAAGCTCTATTTTCTCAAATTCGTCTAGAGTGGCGACACCAAAATGAATTAGAACGGTTTATCGATCTGGATACTCTAAACAACGAGTTGTATCTTGTCTTGGTCAATTTTCTAGATAGCTTAAAACAACCATCGCCACCACCTATAGCTCTTATTATGGCTATTGCTCTTAGTGCAGTTTTTGGGATCTACTTTGTCTTTGCCAAACTCCCACCAGATCCCCCATCAGAGCAACCACCAATCCCTCCTACTCCTTCTACTCCTACTCCTCCATCGATACAGACTAACTCTATCACCATCGGAATTCTGGGAGATAACGACTACTACAGCGAATTAGTAACCTATCTGCAAAAAACTTTAGGAAAACAAGTAAAAATCAAACTCGATGGCGATCGCTCGCTCACCTATCAAGAAGCCAAAAATCGTCTAGCTAAGAAACGATGGGACATTGCTTTTACCCTGTCCCCAATGATTTCTGTTGCGGCTAAGGATAATGGTTATTCTTGGGTAGCCAGAATGTTTCCCGATAAACCTGCTTTTTATCAGTCAGCCTTATTTGTAAAAGCTGATAGCCCAATTCAATCGCTTGAAGATATCAAACCGACTACAGTTATTGCACTTGGCGATTTCAACTCGGCATCTAGCTTTTATATGCCAAGCTATGACCTATTTGGCAAAAGTCTTGCTGTTGATATGGGACACCGAGGGCAAGATATTCGGGAGATGGTCAGGACGGGTAAAGCCGATATTGGTGCAGCCGCTTATGGTGACATTATCACTAACGATCCCGATTTTCGCATTATTCATATAAGCCGCAATATTCCTAGTTCGGGAGTTTATTTGTCTCCCAATCTCTCACAAGGCGATCGCCAAATCCTAACTCAAGTTTTGCGCGATGCACCAGAAGACGTTAGAAAAGAGGCTAACTACGGTCAAAGCGAAGAAGTCGATTTCTCGGAATTTTTAGGCATTGTCCGCCGAGTAGAAGACGTTTTAGCTTGTGCTAATTTTAGTCAAAATCCGGTTAATTTTTATTGTGCCCAAGAGAAAGGAATTGTCGGTCAAGTTAATGGTCTAACGCGGATTAACGAGCAGACTACTCGTTTGACCATGAAAGGAAAAGACGGAAAAAATTATCAGATTTTAGTCTCTCCAAAAACTCTCAATCAAATTCCTGGTGCGGGTAGCGCGATTTCTCTCCAAAATAAAACTATTCAACTCCTCGATACTACCGCTCAGCAGCTAGCTGACGGGAAGTTAAAAGTTACTATCGAGCAACCCGAACAAATGAAAGTTTTAGGTAATTAAATCTTTATATTTCTTATTTCCAATAATTTCTTCACAAATATTCTCATGTAACCGATCGCACCCCACCCCTTACCCCATCATCAAACAAGATTCGCCATCATAGTAGATGTAGGTCTTGCTCGTACAAAGTCCAATGAAACTACATCATCTTCTCATTCCTCTTGGCATAATCGCGATCGCAGTTGTTGCTATTGGTGCGTATCAGGCTAACAGCGCACCTTTACCAGAAGGTTTTCCCCCGCCGACCGCCGACGGTCAAATTGAGGTTAAATCTTATCCTGCTTATCGTTCTGCCACTTATCGCGCTACTGGAGAACTAGCAACGGCAGCTAATCGGGCTTTTTCTCCCCTGTACCAACACATCAGTTCTAACGAGATTTCCATGACTGCTCCCGTCGAAACCCGCTATCCAAGCAGTACAATAGACGCGATCGATTATCAAACTGGGGAAGCGCAAGTATCCTTTCTCTACCGCAGTACAGATATTTATCCAAAAGAAATTGCTGACAGCATCTTGGTAGAAGATATTTCCCCAATGACGGTAGTTAGTCTGGGATTAGTTGGAAGCTATAACTATCAGAATTACCAAGAAGGATTGGCGCGGTTAAAGGACTGGCTGAAGCAACATTCAGAATATGAGATAGTCGGGTCGCCTCGCCGATTCTTTTATGATGGCCCATACATTCCCGATGGACTCAAGCGCAGTGAAATCCAAATTCCCATTCGGTTAAAAGATTAGAGACGCGCGATCGCATCTTAAATAATGGGGAGCTAAATAATATCAAAAATTAAAAATCTGTAGGGGCGAACGGCAGGAAAGCCCCTACAAGTCATTTGTCTGTAGAAGAAATAATGATTATTTGAGATCGCATCATAGCTAATACTCATTCATGAGAAGGCGATCGCAAGTGCTAATTAACCTCAGTTCGGGATAAAGAAAAGGACAGGTAGTAAGCTGAAAATAACGACAATTTCAGATAACCTGCCCTATGTTTAGTTTAGATGCTTTAT
>JALOOL010000082.1 GCA_025454425.1 Hydrococcus sp. Prado102
GCCATGTATACCCCCATTAAAGAATCCGTTAAAGATAATCTCAAACTCGAAACGCTAACTTTATTTCAAACCTATAAAAAAACTGCTAAAACGGAACTACGCGATCGCATTCTCAATCTCAACTTTGGCTTGGTCAGAAAAGAGGCATATCACTGGGTCAACCAATGTCACGAAAGTTATGAAGATTTATTGCAAGTAGGCAGCATTGGCTTAATCAGAGCGATTGAAAGATTCGAGATAGAAAAAGGTTGCGCATTTAGCTCCTTTGCTATTCCCTACATTCGAGGCGAAATTCAACACTATCTGCGCGATAGAGGACATTGCGTGCGCATTCCCCGACGCTGGCAAGAACTCGGACAACAAGCAGCAACCATTCGCAAAGACTATCAAACACGCTTCAATCGTCAACCTAACGATGCAGAAATCGCTCAAGTTTTAGAAATTCCGACTAGAGAATGGCTAGAAGTTAAGCTGGCACTACAAAATAGAGAACCAATTAGCTTAGATGCTTCGGTTGGAAACGATGAAGATGGCGAAACCAGCTTAGTCGATTTGGTTGCCGATCCCGACTATCGGAGCTTCCAACTCGCTCAAGAAGACCAATTTCGCCTGCAACACGCCCTAGAGCAGTTAGAAGAAAAAACGCGAAACATTCTAGAATTTGTCTTTCTACACGACCTTACTCAAAAAGAAGCAGCCGAACAACTAGGGATTAGCGTCGTTACCGTCTCTCGTCGCGTTAAAAAAGGATTAGAAACTCTCAAAAAGACAATGGGCAAAGAAGTTTTTTCTTAAACTACTCACTTGTTTCAAATTTCACTAAAATGTCAATTGACGTTTGAAAATGGTGTTATGAAAGCACCGAACTTCTAAATATGAAAAAACCTTTGTCAGTGTTGTCGATCGCGGCGATCGCGATCTTTCTCGGAAGCTGCGGATCGTCCGAACAAGCAGCGTCTCCCCCTCCGCAATCGCCGACCGCTCAAACTCCCCAACCAAACCCCTCACCAGACACAGCGGCTACTCCAAACGCTCAAACCCAAACCCCCTCGCCAACCAAAACCGCTACCGCTCCCAGCACCTCTTCGGTTGCTGGTCTAATTCCCTCTACCAACGCCAACCAACGAAGGCAAAAAATTGCTCAAGGACGTAAAGATCCTTTTGGCTTTGTTCCCGTCCAGCCTCAACTCAAGACGCTACCAACGCCACAAGCATCGCCAGGAACAATCCCTCAACCATCCCCACAACGAACTGTAACTAATCAGCCAAACCCAAACGTGCCCCAGCAACCAGGAACTGTTACGCCTCCTCCCTCGTTACCCCCTCAACCCGAACTCGCCCAAGGGGTTGCTATCAGTGGGATTATCGATGTTGGCGGAGCGCCACAAATTATTGTGAAAGCGCCAGGAGAACGAGTCAGCCGTTACGTACAAGTTGGAGATTATCTTTCTAACGGACAAGTTTTGGTCAAGCGTATCGAAAGATATCAAAGTCCCTCGCCAGTTGTCGTTTTAGAAGAGTTAGGGCAGGAAGTTTATAAAGAAGTGGGAGAAGGAATCGCTCAAGAACCCTCTAAGCCAACTCAACAAGAGACAACGGCAATGATGCCAGAATTGCAAGAGGGAGACTATTAATTCGTGCAAACAGTGAATGGAGAGCAACGAGAGCGAATAGTTTATCCAAATTTACCTTTAGCTATATATCGGGAAATAGCCGCTCACTTGCGACAAGTAACAGGAATTCAAGCCCTAGAACTACCGCAAGATAAGCCGCAGTTCGATTACGCGCGATCGCAAATCGGCGGACTCTCAATCTCCTATCTTAGCGATATTAGCGAAGGCGATCGCGCTCTTGTAGATGCTATCTTAAAGCATTATGCCGACCGCTATGGTTCTTACGAGCGTCAGGCGATCTAACAGCGATCGGCGACCAGTGATTAGAGTTCAAAGTTCCCTTCGGGTTCGGGAGTTGGGACTCGACGGGAACCGCCAAGACTCCCACTCCCTCACAAAGTTCAAAGTTCAAAGTTTAGGATTTAATATACTTCAAAAGTCTCCCTGGTAACTGGTCACTGGTCACTGAAAAAGTCTCCCTTGTCCTCCTTGTCAAACGTAAAACGCTCCCCTACGCTCTCATCTTCACTATCTAATTTGCGGTATCCATCGGGATTGATAGTGCTATTATTAAGTCGAGCATTTTCTAAGAGAGCATTTTGAGCGCTAAATAAGTTAGCTCCTCCGAGTTGTGCCCCTTTGAGATTGGCTTGCTCTAGATTGGCTCTGCGTAAATCTGCCTGCTCTAAATTAGCATCGCGGAGATCGGCAAACGATAAATCTGCTCGTTGTAAATCTGCTCCGCTTAGGTTCGCTTCTCGTAAGTTGGCATAGCGAAGATTTACTCTTGACAAGTTAGCTTTTTGTAAATTCGCTTTTGTTAAATTAACTCTATCTAATTGAGCGTCGCTCAATTGAGCGGCTTGCAGTTGAGCTTCCTGTAAATTGGCATTAGAAAGATTAGCGTAAGGAAAATAAGCTTTTTGAAGATTGCTACGAGCAAGGTCGATATCGGGTAGATTGGCTTCAAATAAGTCAACTTCTGCGATCTCTAAATCGCTAAAATCGCGTTGACCTTCAGCATATTGAGCTAATAATTCCTGTTTGCTTAGCTTTCGCATACAAATTTGATGCTTTAATTCCCCCGATCGTTAGTGAATTTACCGAGCCAGCAGAGTGTGAGTATTTATGCTCAGTCTTTTTTTAAAATACGAGACTGTAACCTTAAACACACTTCTTATAATTTTTTTTTAAGAATTGTAACGAGAAGGTTAACAGTTATTTCGATTGGGTTGTTTGTTAGGCAAGCAAAAATTAAAGTGAAAATCTTTGTGAAGTAAATCTTATCTACAACAACTTATGGATAAGGATTATAGCTTTTTTAGCAATGCCTGCCATTTGACGTTTAATTACTTCTACCGACTTAATGGCAGTCTGCGATCGCGAGCGGAGATCGTTTACGTCGATCTAACCTTTGAGCCACTCTCTCAAACAAAGTTAAAAGCAGAACTGTTGAGACTTAGAGATACCCCTTCAACAATCCCAATCAATTCAGCTACACCATCGCGATCGCGGAATATTGCCGTACCAGTAGCTAAACCGCTATCATAATCAGCTAGGCGATAGTCCGCTTTGTCGCCATGAAGTTGAATGACATCGCTATTTTGCCTAAAATCTTCTATTAACGCATAGTCATCTCTTCCATTCTTGTCATAGTATGCTTCACTCGCCGTACCTAAAATAAACGTATTTTTTTCCGAGGTTCCGGTTAGTCTATCCGTACTATTGCCAGTCAGAGAATCGTAAGCTTTTGCTTTTAAAATACCGCTTCCTTCGATCGCGAGAAAGTTAATCCTTTCATCGGTATGGTTGGTTTCAGCGTCGCGACTCTTTTCTTCTTCGATGCCAATCTCAACTTGTTTGGTTGAAAGGTTTTGGTAGCGCAATCCGGCAGAGTCAGAACCGTCAAAAGTGCCGATATTAGCTAAAATTTGGGGATTTCTAGCAAAATATTGACTGAATTTGAGATAGTACCAATCGTCCGTAACGCGATCGCCCGTTCTGCCTGCTTGATAATTATATCCGCTCCAATTGCCAGAACCTCCTGAAATCGCCATCCAGCCAATCGTTTCTTTGGCGTGTCCGCTTCTGAGGCGCGCTTCTTCTTCTTGCATCGCTAGCTGGAAACCCCCAGCGCTAGCATTTTTTTGGCGCGTATAAACAAAATCAGCCTCGTTATCGGTTTGGACTTGACTAAAAGTAACTGGAGTATTGGAGAAGTCGTCTTGAAAGTCAACACTTGCCCAGTTAGCATTCGTTATGGCATTGGTGTTTATTTTACCAACTTCGAGCCGAGCGCCATTATCTAACAGCCAGTTTCCCGCTTCTAAGACAACATAACTGAATCTTTCATCGCCGTGTTTCCCATCTTTGTAATCGGGTTCTTGGACGAATACAGAAAAGCGATCGCTCTTAACATCGGTAATTCGTGCAACAGCAGGATCGCTTTCGTTGGAGGAAAGCGGACTAATAAAAATGACGGGATTGTTATAGGTGCGATCGAGACGAATGGTTTGTATGTTGCTATTTAAGGTAACGCGATCGAATTCACCGATCGCGTTTGCTGGAGAGACATTATTGCTATCTGAGGTCGAAGTAACCTTGTTTTTACCTGCTTTTTTCAAGATTGCTTCGCTTAGCGCCAGCACGTCGAGACGTTTAAATGTCAGTCCCGTATTTTTCACATTGTCTTTTTCGTTGTCGCCATCGTTAATTTTTTTGCCAGAAGAAACTAGCAAACTCTTCAACTCATTAATACTTAGCCGCCGTCCTAATTCTCGCACGGCAAGCTGTTGAGCCAGCACGATCGCGCCTGCAACGTGAGGAACTGCTTGACTGGTTCCTTGCAACGTCATTGTACCACCTACGTCATTTGCCGCAGTAATGGGAGCGCCTGGGGCAAAAATGGGGGTTAAGGTTTTGTGGCGTTGGGAAAAAGGCGCAATGCGATCGGAGCCGGTAGAATAGGCTTTAGCGCCGCTTCCATAGGACTGAGATCCCATATTCGATCCATAAACAGCACCAACTCCAATAACATTGGGATCGGCAGCAGGAGAGGCTACCCCTTGGGCGCTTTTGTAGGGATAAAATTCATTTCCTGCGGCGGCGACGACAGCAACTTTTTTTTGTGCTAATTTTGCGAGTTCGTCAGCGATCCCATATTGCTTGGTAGATTTGTTGTAATTGCCACCATCGCCAAACGACATATTAACGCTGGCAATGTTGTATTTTTTGGTATTAGCAACTACCCATTGCAAAGCTTTTTCGACATAGCCAAAACTTCCACCTCCATCATCCCCAAAGACTTTGAGGTGAATGATATTTACTTTTGGGGCTACGCCGGGATATTTTTTATCGGAAGACCCAATAACGCTCGACACGTGGCTTCCATGACCCGTTCTGTCGCTGGCGTTTTTATCGTTATCGGCAAAGTCGTATTGATAAACAATGCGATCGCTGATGCCATTTTTATTGCGATCTGGCCCAAAAAAAGGATGGTTGCGATCGATTCCCGTATCGAGAATGACTGCGGAAAAATTTTGTCCTTGGATGTTTGCAAAACGCTTATCGTTGCGAAAAGATTTGAAGTTAATTAAAGAACTTGCGCCATTACTTTGGGGGGAAATCTCTGAGGTGTTGACAATTTCTCCATAGGTGTAGATGGGGGCGTTTTTAGAACTATCTTTTGAGTTGTCAGAGATTGGAAAATCGCGATCGCTGAAATTTAAACGCTCGATTTCTGGCTGATATCCTTGCTTTTTAAGACTCATATAAGATAGCTAAAATTTAAGACAAGTTATGATGAGACATTCCTAGACATTGTATAAGCAAAACTCAAATTTCTGGTTAACAATTTGATTTTCATAATTTAAAATATTAATTTTTAACAATTTTTTCTTAAGAAAAAATTAATTGAATTGACTAAAGACTTGTGTTGAGATATTGCGATTGACTTTGTTATTGCCTTGAGAAGCGATCGCACTAGCACTAAGGTTTTGACGAACCATTAGAAGACTTCGAGGAATATGCTCCATGAAGCTTCTGCTCGATACTCATACATTTCTTTGAATTGTATGCGCCGTTTTTACCGAGGGAAGCGCGATCGCAATGACTTTAATTTACAAAAAGTTATAATATTCCTTTAGAACTAGGAATTTCATTAGCACGACGGGGATCGATTGCGATCGCCATACGCATCGAGCGCGCTAACGCTTTAAAGGTTGCTTCGATAATATGGTGAGAATTAATCCCGTCGAGTTGACGAATATGAAGCGTCATTTGGCTGTGGTTGACCAATGCTACAAAAAATTCTCGCACTAATTGAGTGTCGTAAGTTCCGACTCGTTGGGTAGGAATTTGCAAACCGTAACTCAAATGCGGTCTTCCTGAAAAATCGAGTGCAACTTGAATGAGTGCTTCATCCAAGGGAGCTAAAAAATGACCGAAGCGAACGATTCCTTTGCGATCGCCCAAAGCTTTAGCTAGTGCTTGTCCTAACGTAATCCCGACATCTTCATTCGTGTGGTGGTCGTCAATTTCAATATCTCCCGTTGCGCGTATCTCTAGATCGATTAAGCCGTGAGAGGCAATTTGGTGCAGCATATGATCCAAAAAAGGAACGCCTGTCGCTGCTTGACACTGACCTTGACCGTCGAGATTGATAGTAACTTGTACGTCAGTTTCTTTTGTAGTACGGCTGACCGAGGCTATCCGTGCTGGAAGCGATAATTCTAAATCGGGAGAAGTCGAAATTTGTCGATCCCGCGTTTGCATGGCAATAGTTTAATTTTTTTTGGCAACTATTTTCACAATAGCAGTTTATCATACGGACAGTCTGCCAAGTGTGAGTAAGTTTTATGATCTGGCAACGTCCCGACGGTCGTCAACCCAACGAATTGCGTCCCGTTTGTTTTGAGACAAACTACACTCGTTTTGCTGCGGGTTCTGTTTTAGCTGTTTGCGGCGAAACGAAGGTTTTATGTACCGCCAGCATTCAATCTGGCGTTCCACGCTTTTTAGTCGATAGCGGTAGCGGTTGGTTAACGGCTGAGTATCGTATGTTACCGTCTGCGACGCAAGAGAGACAACCCAGAGAAGTCATGAAACTGTCGGGACGAACTCAAGAAATTCAACGTCTCATCGGACGCAGCTTGCGAGCTTCTATCGATCTTATCGCTTTAGGCGAGAGGACGATTACTATTGATGCCGATGTCATACAAGCTGATGCGGGTACGCGCACGACTTCGATTACCGGAAGTTATGTTGCTCTTGCGTTAGCGATTGAAAAGCTTTTAGAAACAGGCGAGTTAGAAAAATCTCCTCTACGCTATCCCGTCGCTGCGGTTTCAGTGGGATTGATTGAAGGAGAAGTTTTTTTAGACTTAAACTATCTCGAAGATGTGGCGGCTCAAGTAGATTTTAACGTAGTTATGACGGGTAACTTAGATTTAATTGAAGTGCAAGGAACGGCAGAATCGGAAAGTTTTAGCCGCACGCAATTAAATCGAATTTTGGATTTAGCCGAGAAGGGAATTAGGGAGTTATTAATCGCTCAAAAAGCGATTCTTACTTAACTCCTCTAATTTAACTAACGATTACTTATTTTGCACTCGCAACATTGAGGTTGAGGAGTTTGAGAGGACAGGAATGAATATGATAAGCGCGTCCTAGTTCAGCGCTACGCGGATCGCCATAATTAATACTAAGACTGAGATAAGCTGCTTGTCCCTCAACAAAGAGTGATAAATTCTTGGGAGCGTTACTTGCAAGTATAACACTGGAACTATTGATGACCTGTCCTTGCGAGTTTAAAGCTGACAGTTGTAGCGCAAGCGTAGGACATCGATCTCCACGAAAGGCAATTTGTCCGGTTAGATTGACGACCTCTGGGATCGAACCAAAATATAACAACTTCGCACTACTAGGTGCGGAAGTCTTAATTTCAAGCGTATTATCTGGATTCTTCCCCATCAACACCCCTTGACCCGATTGTTCCATCGTTATCCAATCCGATTGACTGCCAGGTTTGGGTTGAATTCGCTCCTGCATTTCTTTAAGAGTAGCAAGCGCCGTCGCGAAGTCAGTTGCTTTGGTTCGCTCGTAAATACTTAAGGTAACGTCTCCATCGAGAATAAACTGTTTTGGTAAGCGTTGGAAGTCGCGAGAAAATTCTCGATTTTGGATAAACATATCCCATGCTACTTTAACGATATCTTGTTCTTGGGGTGGTAAGTGATATTGGAAAGGCTCGGCAACAACGATGTATTTAGTTTGTAAAAGTCCTTCTAGGGGATAAGTATCGCGCGAGTCTATTTCTGGGACATCTAAAACCTTCAATTTTCTGTGTTTTTTTCCATAGAATTGAGTTTCTGCTTGTCCCACCATATGAGCGTTAATCGTCATTGAAGAAGCAACGACATAAATCGGCTCTTTTTTAGGCGCAATTTCTCGGAGATATTCAAGCATTTGAACAAAAGTATCGTAATCGTTGCGTACTAGTGGCGGATAGTTAGCTGCTAATAAAGGACGCAGCGAACTAGGTAAATTAATTGGGGAAAGTGCGATCGCGGCGTTAAATACTAAAAGCAAAACTCCAGCAGTTAATATCGAAATACGCTGCTTATTTCTTAGCAAAAGCCACGTCATCCACAAAAATGCTTGAATCCCCAATACGACAAAAAGTATGAAATGTGTCGTATAGTGTACGCCGAGTTGTTTTGAAGATAGTCCCCATTGAATTAACGAAATACAGCCGAAACTAACAACAAAAAATATGCCAGGACGAACCAATGTTCGCGTTAGAATTCCAGCCGCATATCCGACTACGACAGTAAGCCAAGTTAACCAACCATAGGATTGTCCGTAGAATTGAAACGTTACGCTTAGAGGTTGTTCGTATGAGGCGTAAAGTTCTCGAAAATTAACACTTAAAAGTTTATAAACGAATTTCGGCCCTAAAATGGTTAAAGTAACCAGGCTACTAATAACAATTAAGCCAAACAAGAAGCTATAACGCTTGATGTTTCGTACAATTATTTCGGGATATCTACAACCATCGACGATTAAAATCAACAAAGTTTGTAAGAGCGCTGCGACTAAGAAAGCTCTAACACTATAGGCAAAATGACGGCGAAAAAGAATCGACAAAGCAAGTAATATTCCAATTAATGAAGCCTTCCACCACGTTTTTAATCGAACATCTTGTAAGTAAATTAGTGCTGCCAAGCCTATTAAAACGGCGCTGCCAATGTCTGGATATCCTCTAAGTAAAGCAGTCCAAGTAGAGGGAGTTAATAGAGCGACAAATGCAGTAGACCAGAAAACGACGCGAGGATAAACCGGAATGAGTTTAGTTGCGATCGCACCCGTTACCAATGTAAAAGGCACAATATAGACTAGGGCACAAGCGACGATAAAAACTAAACGCGAGTCGCCAAAAATTAAGAAGAAGGGAATCAGTGGCAAACACGGCAGTTGACCGTAATCGAGCGATAAAGAAGTATAAAATCTCCAGATTGCTTGAAGCGGAGATCTTCGCAGTACAGAAACTAACTCGCTGGTTTGGTTGGGATAGTTGACAAAATCCCAGAAGTAAAAATAATGCTCGCTCGATACATAGATAGTTGGGACTAGCACTGTTACTAAAATAAGTATGGCTAGTAAGCCTAGATTAATCGGCGATCGCAATTTGGTAGCTTGCACTTTTTGGGTTGTGAAAGTAGCAATTGTTGATGCGATCGCAAAAATACTTCCGTATAAATACTGATGAAGCTTACTTAAACGATCTTTCCTAAAAAACATTGTTAGAGATCTTATTTGTGTTGCTTTAAACCCAATCAGGCTAACCTTTTATTTGGGCAGCACAATTATTACACGCTCATTTTTATAAACATAAGTGGTTCATCAAAAATTCATATTACCTCAGTAATAAAAAAAATCGCCTTGACGCTTTTTACCCCAAAGATATTTAGCGTTAAAAGCCTTGCTAATTCTCAATTTTAGACGATTAGTTTACCTAGTTAAAATGCTCCATTTAAGGAAATCTCTCCGTAAAAACAATTAAAGCTTCCGTAAAGTTACTGAAGATCCATTGACGATCCTGGGGGGTACGTAGGCACAATAGCAATATAAATCAATCGAGCAATTCACTAGAAATCAACCGCAAGGCTTTTACAGTTTAAGTGTTTATCGCAATCGATATATGCGATGGATGCAGAGGGGATTTTTGCGATTTTTCTAGAGATTGAAAAAAAAGTTTCATTCAATATAAATTATCTGGAGTCATCTATGAAAGGTATCAATGTTTTAGGTTTGGGCGCTACTTTTGCTGCTGTTGCTGGTGCAATTACTCTCTCTTCTTCTTCCGCTCAAGCATTCACCTTTAAACCTGGCGATCTTTTGAGTGGTACTGCAACTTTTCAACTCGAAAAAGTAGGACAGCCAGGACAAAAAAATGGGAATGGTAGCTTCTTTAATTTCGCAGACCTTTCTAAACCAGTTGCTCAACATTACTCAACTAACACCGGAACTTTTGAAGTTGAGAGCGAAAGTAAAGGAAATTTTACAGATTACATTAATAATGGATTACCAGCAAATAGTGCTTATACTATTAAAGATTTCGATTTTAGCTCAGTTCCATTCTCAATTACTAATTTTCTTTCTTACAATGATGGCAATGGTGGAAAAGACGAATGGTCTATGGATTGGAAAAATATTGAAATAATTCAAGATAGCAAGACACGAGGCTCTAGAGTTATTAGCCTAATTGGAGATGCTGGGTTTAAGAGCGGCAATCAAGTTAGTGGAATCGGTTCGTTGGCTACTACAATCAGGATTAATCAAGCGACAGGTAATGCTACCTTTGAATACGAAGTTCAAGCCGTTCCCGAACCCGCTTCTGTTTTAGGTCTGTTGGCTGTTGGTGCGTTGGGTGCAGGTTCTCTCAAGCGCAAAAAAAGCAGCTAATTGGGTCATCTAGCCTCAACTAACTGCTAAGTTAATACTTCATTCCTTATTCTAATATTTTTGGCGATCGCTTTTCATGGTTGGAAGCGATCGCTTTTTTTTGTAACAAAATGCCATCGCCTTACTTTACAATAACTTTATAAAAACGATCTCATCAGCTAGGCATACTCGATAGTTTAATTTACACGTAGGTAGCTTTAAATAGCTTATGGACAAAGGATTTTCAGCTTTTGAAGAAGAGCGCTCTTAACTCTATTTAAGTATATTTATGGAATTCTTTTTTAAAGAGTTTATGAAGCCTAGTTAAAACTATTGACGATCTGGGTTGAAAACAGGATCAATAGTCATATATCGACCGAGCGAAAAAATAGAAAAATTCATTTTAAAAACAGCAAAAAATGGAAACCTAGCTAATAGTTTTTCTGACTATCGATCTGTCAATATTTATAGAATCTTTTTTTGAAGTTTTAAATTGATAAACGCTTCAAAACCCTAACAAAATCTCTTGTGTTTATATCTAGCTTTGTTTGAGAGATAAACGAAGAGTATTCGAGTGAGATTCCCTGACTAAAATACGCAAAAACCTAGTTCGTTGGAGTTTGTAGGCATAATGAACGCACGAGTGGATTTCACTATAGCAATTCCTACTTATAACGGGGAAAAACGTCTGCCAGATGTTCTCGAAAGATTGCGATCGCAAATCGATGTAGAGCATATTTCTTGGGAGATCGTCGTTATTGATAACAACAGCAACGACAATACTGCCGAAGTCGTTCGGGAATATCAAGCGACTTGGCCCCAAGCTTATCCTTTAAAATATTCTTTTGAACGACAGCAAGGAGCCGCTTTCGCAAGAGCGCGAGCCATCAAAGAAGCGAAAAGCGAACTGATTGGGTTTCTCGACGATGATAACCTGCCCGAACCTAATTGGATAACGCAAGCGTATGCGTTTGCCTTAGAGCATCCCAATGCAGGCGCTTATGGCAGTCGTATCTTTGGCGAGTTTGAAGCTACTCCTCCCGATAATTTCGACAAAATAGCTCCTTTTTTGGCACTGACCGATCGCGGTTCCATACCGCGCTTGTATCCACAAGAGAAAAAAGTCTTACCCCCGTCGGCAGGTTTGGTGGTTAGAAAACGTGCTTGGCTCGATAACGTACCGCCTCGACCGATTCTGAGCGGGAGAATTCCTGGCAGTATGCTGACAGGAGAAGACTTAGAGGCGATCGGGCACATTCAACAAGCCGGCTGGGAAATTTGGTACAATCCCGCCATGCTCGTTTATCACAAAATTCCGCGCCATCGCTTGGAGAGAGAATATCTGATTCCTTTTTTCCGAGGAATTGGACGCAGCCGTTATGTCACCAGAATGCTAAGCGTTAAACCGCAGCACAAACCAATGGCGCTTCTTACCTATACTTGCAACGATCTGCGTAAAATTATCCTTCACTTACTTAAGTACAGAACCAAGGTTGGAACCGATCTTATCGCTGCTTGCGAGATGGAACTGTATTTAAATAGTCTGTACAGTCCTTTTTACCTTTGGCGCAAAGGTTTATTATCTGCCAAACCGATGCAAAGCACCTCTGAAAATTCGCAACCGAATTCAGAAACCGTTTCAGCTAATAACGCAAGTTGCTAGTTACAAAAAAGCTGGCTCCAAAGAGCCGGATGAGCGCAAACTCTCACGTCCGCTTTTGAAGCCAAGCATGGGGGGCGACCTCCATGCTTAGGTTAACGGCTTTAGACCCAAAGAATTCGATAAATTAAGACTGACCGGACGGGTCGGCAGCATGAATCAAATTCTGTTCCTCGATGGGAGGACGTTCGATCGTTTGAGCGGCTGATGGTCTTTGCTCGCGCTCTGGAGTGTCAAGCTTCACAAAACTACCTGTTTCAATAGAATGATAGAGAGCCTGAATAATCTGTACGTCAATTAATCCTTCTTTGCCAGATGGCTCTGGGTCTTTGTTTTGTAAAATGCAATCGGAAAAGTAAACTAGTTCGGCTGCAAGCTGGTCGTGAGGTTCAAATGTATGTTCTTGCGTCTCGCCATCAATGGTGAGGAAGTGCTTAATTTCTCCCTGCCAAGGGTAAGCCGGATCGACTCGTAAATCGCCTTTCGTGCCAATTATTTGATAGGTCGAAACACTTGCCGCGCCAAAACTACAGGTAAACGTGGCTATTCGCTCGTTAGGAAAGCGCAGGATAACACTGGTCATTTCCTCGACTTCACTAAATCGCGCTTCATCTTTGCTAGCACTAGTAGCGAAGACTTCGATAGGTTCCGCTTGGAATAAGTAACGTGCGGCATTGATGCAGTAGATGCCAAGATCGTCAAGTACGCCACCACCCTTTTCTTTTTGTAGGCGAATGTTGCCTTCTTCTACCTGTTGTGAGAATACTGAATTAAAGATGCGCGGTTCGCCAAGTTTTTGCGATCGCACTGTTTCAATGGCTTGCAAATTAGCTTCTTCTAAATGCAAGCGATAAGCAATCATCAGCTTCGCATCGCTGTCTTTAGCCGCCTTAATCATCTTCTCGCATTCTTCTGTGGTGACTGCCATCGGTTTTTCACAGAGTACGTGAATCCCAGCACTAGTTGCTCGTACCGTATAATCGCAGTGCAGATGATTGGGTAGTGCAATATACACTGCATCTATTAAACCACTACTGAGGAGGTCATCATATTCTGCGTAAGAAAAAGTTCTCACTACGCCTGGGTTTTCCCGTGCAAGTTCTGCTAACTTAGTAGGGTCGTCTGAAACTAAAGCAACTAATTCGGCATTTTCAGCATGGGCAAACGCAGGTAAAGCAGCAGCTTGGGCAAACCATCCCAAACCTACGACAGCATAGCGAATTTTGCGATTGCTGCTAGTAGATGAAACATTTTGTACTTGTGTGTGGGTCATAAGTTTTCTTTACGAGATATAGAGCTAGTCGTCCGTATAATGAGTAGAAGGAAATGCCTGAGTTGGTAGTTACTTAACTGGCATATGGGATGTTTACAGAAATCGCTTCTTTTGTAGACACTAACTGCCAACCCGCTTTTAGTAATTGTTGACTGGTTGCCCAGCCTTTCGAGCCTCCTGGAATACGGTAGTCTGGAACGCACAGTTTGGGAAAATACGTATGAGGTTTCCAAGGTTGATGGGGTTCTAGTCGCAGATGCAGACTTAATTCTCCATTCCCTCCAAACTTGGGAATCCAACACAGTTGTCCAGACATTTATATTTCCTCTAATTTCAGCGATCGGTTCTATTAAAGTTAGCTACAAAGAACTTAATAGCTATAGTGCTAGAGAAAATTTCCGATTAACTCTATCAAAAGTAAGGATAAATGTATCGTTTTAATCCCTCATAAGGGTTTTTAGAAGTTGTAACCAGTTTTACTTCTGTGATTAACCAAGGCGATCGCGCAATAAAACGCTCTAATAATTTTAAAAAAAAAGCCTTAAAACTCGCTATATTTTCCTCCCAAGCCTTCAACAATAGTACGAGTATTAGACACCATCATTTTGATATAACTATCTCCCTCGCTATTGGGTGCGCCAATAGAATCTGAATAGAGTTCGCGCGGGGCAATTTTTACGCCGGCTTCTTCGGCGACGGCTTTAAGTAGTGTAGGATTAATCGTTGTTTCAGCAAAAATTGTCGGAATTTGAGTTTTTATAATAGAATCTGATAAATTTTTGACGGTTTGTGCGCTGGGTTGTTCTTCGGTACTAATGCCAATTAGCGTACCCGCAATTTCTAACCCATAAGCGCGAGCATAATACTGAAAAGCATCGTGGGTTGTGACTAGCTTGCGTCGATCGCTAGGAATGGTTTGAATTTGTTGGTTAATCCAACTATCGAGACGTTGTAATTCCTGGGTTAGTTGCGCTGCATTTTGAGCAAATTCGGGTTTGTCTTCTGGTGACATTTCGCTTAAGCGATCGCGAATTTCATTCACCATTGCGATCGCGTTTTTAGCATTTCCCCAAACGTGGGGATCGGGTACTTTTTTGCCTTCTTTGTCTGTGTCTAGAGGCGTAACGACCTCTCCTACTGCAACTTTCTTGGCTTTTACCCCCGCTGCATTCATCATTCTAATTAAACCAGGTTCTAAGTTGTAACCGTTGTAAAAGATCAGATCGGCTTCTTCAAAAGCCACGCTATCTGCGGGAACGGGTTCGTAAACGTGAGGATCTGCACCGGGTTTGAGAATTCCTTTAGCATCGATTTCGTCTCCTCCTACTCGTTCGGCGAGATCGGCAATGATGGTGCTGGTAGAAACGACTTTTGGCTTATTATTTTGCGTTTCATTTCTATCGGGCGATTGAGGCTGACAACCAACGCCCCAGAATACAGTTAATACTGTTAGGGCTATTAGCCAAGGAAATTTCTTCATTGAGCTTTATGAGAAGTTTTCATAATTTTCTCATATTGTCTCTCATAATTCTTTCATTTTTATATTACTCTAGTAAGATAAGGCTCGATCGAGTCTTGAGATTTGCAATCGGAGAT
Organism: Hydrococcus sp. Prado102; assembly: GCA_025454425.1. Classification (GTDB taxonomy): domain Bacteria; phylum Cyanobacteriota; class Cyanobacteriia; order Cyanobacteriales; family Microcystaceae; genus Hydrococcus. The sequence goes on from JALOOL010000082.1 coordinate 15,086, forward strand.
TTTAGCTTATGAATGATGCAAACGCGATTATGGTCAGCCATTTGGGAGTTTCTTACCGAACAGTTGAGGCATTGAGCGATATTACTTTGCAAATCAAACCAGGACGGCTAACGGGTGCAATCGGGCCGAATGGTGCGGGGAAAAGTACTTTAATTAAAGCAATGCTGGATTTAATCCCGACGAATCAAGGTTCGGTGCAATACAAGGGAAAACCTTTGATAGATAATTTAGAGAAGGTTGCTTACGTTCCCCAGCGATCGCAAATTGACTGGACTTATCCAGCAACGGTTTGGGATGTAGTGATGATGGGGCGAGTGCAAAAAACCGGATGGTTTCAGCGTTTTTCGACTGTAAGCCGTCGTATCGCCGCAGAAGCCTTAGAACGAGTGGATATGAGCGATTATCGCGATCGCCCTATCGGTCAGTTGTCGGGAGGACAGCAACAGCGAGTATTTTTAGCGCGATCTCTCGCACAAGAAGCCGATATTTTCTTCTTTGACGAACCCTTTGTTGGGGTGGATCGCAAGACTGAGTATATTATTTTTAATATTTTTCACGAGTTAACTAATGCTGGCAAAATCGTCTTAGTCGTCAACCACGATTTAGGCGAATCAATTACTAATTTTGATGACTTAATTCTGTTAAATAAAGAATTAATTGCTGTCGGCGAAAGACAAGCGGTTCTAAGTGAAGAAAATATTTATCGCGCTTACGGTGGTAAGGTTGTTTTCTTCGATGAAAGTCGCTTACAAATGGCTGCTTGAGGAAAGGGGAAAATAGTTCAAAGTTCGTAGAGACGCGAAATTACCCTACGGGAACCCTTTCAGGGAACTCGTCTGTACAAAGTTCAAAAAGTAAAAGCGTTAATTTTTAAGACTTTTGCAAGAATTCTATTGCGGTAAATCTCCGAATTGCTGGCGATAACGTTCTAAATCTACGCCAAAAAACCAATCGGAACGATTCGCCCAAATTGATTTAAGTAAAAATAGAAGGAGGTTAGGAAGGAAATTTTGATTCTCGTTATCCACGGGTGTATCGTCAGAACAAGGAAGTTCGTCACTAGTAGGTAAGTGAAGGTAACGCTCCGATTTAACCATAAAAATTGTCTCCTAAAGACAACTATATTTAATCTTAGTTTAATTAATCGACCGTCAAAAAATTATTATGTTAGAAACGTTAATTGAGCCTTTACAATATAGCTTCATGCAGCGATCGCTAATGGAAGCAATTATTGTCGGCGTTATCTGTGCTGTGGTCGGTAGTTATTTAATGGTGCAGCGATTGGCGTTATTAGGAGATGCTATCAGTCATTCGGTTTTGCCTGGTTTAGCCGTTGCGTTTCTGTTAAATATTAATATTTTTGTTGGAGCGTTTATTGCTGGGTTAATTAGTACTCTTTTAATCAATATAATTAGAACGCGATCGCAAATCAAAGAAGATGCGGCGATGGGGATTGTTTTTTCAGCATTTTTTGCTCTTGGTATTACTTTAATAACGGTCATACAAAAAGATAATAAAATCGACCTCAATCATTTTTTATTTGGAAATATCCTTGGCGTTACTTTTGAGGATGTTCGCGATACTTTTATCATTGCGATCGTAGTTTTATTAATAACAATCGCGTTATACAAAGAATTACTTTTTTATACTTTCGATAAATTGGGCGCTCAAGCAGTTGGATTGCCTGTTAATTTATTAGATTTGGGACTCACCATTTTAATTGGACTGACGATTGTTGCTAGTCTCAAAGCAGTAGGTGTTATCTTAGTTCTTTCGCTATTAATTACCCCCGCAGCAACGGCTTATTTATTGGTAAATCGCTTGCATCAGGTAATGATTTTAGGCGTAGGAATAGGCGTATTTTCTAGTATCAGTGGAATGTATTTAAGTTATTTTTATAATTTACCTTCCGGCCCAGCAATTGTTTTAGTAGCATCGGGATTATTTGTTCTTGCATTTTTGTTTAGTCCTTCGCAAGGAATTTTTACTCATCCTGCTGCTAACTCGCATCAATCTTTTCTTTGGAAAGAGTTAAAACAGTTAATGCGATCGCATAAATAATTTTATCTTTATAACTATGCGTTTGACGATTGGTTTGCTACGGCAAAAGAACCAGAATTATTATCCAAAATTTTTTCTAAGCCAGAATTATCTATAGCAAATAAAGATAAATTATCGTCAATCGTTCCCTTTAAATATGTCTCGCCAGATACTTCGCCACCAATATCGATAAATCCAAAAATTTGTTGATTTTCTGTATCAAAATTAAATTCAAAATAATTTCCTTTAGCTACTCCATTAACGATGTCTTCATAACGACTAATCAATTCGCCAGAGGGAGTATAAAAAGTAACTGCTAAAGACTGTAAAATATTAGTTTTTCCAATACCTTTCTCTGAAATAATTTTTGGTGCTGTCGCTTCATCATAACTAAACGAGCCTTTAGCTAAATATCCCGTTGTTCCAGTCCATTGAAAATCGATTGTAATAGCATGAGCCGGAGAAATTGGCATTAATCCACCTAAGAGGAAGATGAAAACAGATAGTAATACAATAATTACCCCATTTTTGAGGCTTAACATATCGCGATCGCTAGTATTAATATTATTCAACTAAAAATAGCGCAGGCTGAACCCACGCTATTGCAATAGTACCTTACTTATCAAGCTTAGCGATCGTCGATATTTTTAGTCGATTCAGTTAAAAACTCGGAAGCATCTTTAAAAGCTTGTCCCGCCTTTTCTAAAAGTTGAGAATCTGGGTCGGTGCGCTTGACAATAGGTTGTCTTTTTGCGGGATTTTGACCGGGGTCGTTCAATTCTTGTTGTAATTTTGGACTAGTAAAATCGTCTTTGCTTCTAGCAGATTTAGCTTCGCTCGAACCTGGATAAAGCAATCCATCAGAATTTTTGTCGAAATCGCTAAACGCGATCGCCCTACCAAAAGATTGCATTAAACTTGCATGATTTCCGGTTTCCTTAACCATTGGAGCAGTAGGCGATTTATATTGAGTATAATCGTCCCCACCAGCTTTATGAGGATTATTTTGTCCGCCCATCTGAACGGGTGGATTATTAGGACGCGCGCCAAACTCGTCGCCATTATTACACGCTGTTGTAATCAGCAGAATTGTTCCTAACACAAAAGCAGTCAAAACCTTCCGCAACTGCATTTTATTTAGGAAAGTTGTTAAATTTATCATCAGAATACTCTCAGTTAATTTTTTTTAGCAAACCTGGAAAATTTTCAAGCATTTACAGACTACAAAACCTAAACGATAAGTGACTTCTAACATAAGTCACATTCTCAAATCGCTTGAAAACAAACTCGTATGTCTACAGATAGATCTTGTGTTTGTTAAAGTTAAAATCTATTTAAGTAGGTAAGTATTCGTATGGTAAAGATTATTCTGACCGCAAGAGAAACCGAACTTGCCGATGCTTGGGAGCGTTTTTGTGGAGATCTCGAATGCGTGTCTATCTATCGCGGTTCGATCTTAGAAGTTGCCTGCGATGCGGTGGTTAGTCCTGCTAATAGTTTCGGTTTTATGGATGGCGGGATCGATCTAATATATAGTCGTTATTTTGGCTGGCACGTTCAAGAAAGATTGCAAAAAGCGATCGCGACTAAACATCATGGCGAATTATTAGTGGGTTGGGCAGAAATTGTCGAAACTGATAATCCTCGTATTTCCTATCTCATTGCAGCGCCGACGATGCGCGTACCAACTATACTTAAAGATTCGGTCAATTCTTACTTAGCCGCACGAGCCGCGTTATTGTTAATTAAACGCGGTAGATTTTCTGAAGGCATACTTGCAGGCGAAGCGATCGCAGATGCGGTTCAAACAGTCGCTTTTCCAGGATTAGGGACGGGTGTCGGTCGTGTTGGGGCGTATACTTGCGCTCATCAAATGCGATCGGCAATTGAAGATGTCGTTTTAGAGAAATATACGTTTCCTCGGTCGTGGTCGGACGCACAAGCAAGACACCAAAGGCTGTACACCGACAGAATCAGAGATTTGCAGTACGAGATTTGAAATGAATTTAAAAAATAATCATCTCAAGCCTATAATTCCATCAGTTGTCAGCACTCTCATTCAACTAAAAGAAGAATTTACTCTATTAAAAGCAGATAGCCAAGAAACTATCTTGGCTTCTGATACCATTTCTCCATAACTATGCACTTTACGATCCTCCCAACCCTTAATGAGGGAGGCAAGGGGGGAGCGAATTTAGTGCAACTTCATAGAGATTT
>JALOOL010000375.1 GCA_025454425.1 Hydrococcus sp. Prado102
TGTAATAAGTTAATCAATTGACGGCGAGAACGGGGATCTAGTTGAGCGGAAGGCTCATCTAATACTAATACTTGAGGTTGCATTGCTAATACTCCCGCGATCGCGACTCGTTTCTTTTCTCCTCCCGATAAATTATCTGGATTGCGATGTCCGTATTCGTTTAAATCCAAATTAACAGCAGTCATTGCTTGCATGACTCGCTGTTTGAGTTCCCCCCCCCGTACTTTCTGATTCATTGGGCCAAAGGCTACATCTTCCCATACCGTCGTCATAAATAGCTGTTCGTCGGGATTTTGAAAGACTAATCCCACAAAATTACGAATCTTAGTCAAATTTTCATTATTTACTTGCCATTTACCGATTTTTACTCGTCCTTGTTGGGGAATTAATATTCCATTAAGATGTAATTGTAAAGTAGATTTTCCCGATCCATTTGCACCAATTAAGGCTACTCGTTCGTTAGCTCTAATTGTTAAATTGACATTGTTAAGTGCTTGAGTTCCATCGGGATAGTGATAGCTCAAGTTTTCGATACTAATTGGATTGTGGTGCATTCCCTGAAACAAAAAAAAATTTTGTTTAATCTTTTTTCGAGCTTTCTTGTGTTGAAAAACCAGAAGTTAGACAAACATCATAAAAGTATTTTTTATCGAAAAAGACAAAGTTATTCTAACTTAAAAACATAATAAAAACAAAGCTTAAAAAAGAAAATCATTGATGATATAATCAAAAAAAATTCATCTTTAGATGAAAGCACACTCAGAAAACTTTGCACAAACAGACCAATATCTCGTTACTTTAGAAGAAGATATATAGCAATTCTTTTTTAGATGAGGTACATAGGTTACAGTTTTAAGGCAGCTATGAAACGGGCAGATGGCAGAAGTTAGTGTAACTCATAGCTATGAGAAACGATATAGCGAGTTTAAATGAGTTGTAAAACTCTTAAATTTCTCTGGCTACACTGCAAGGATTAAGAATCTTACAAGGAGAAATGAGAGAAACACAATCTAAAGTTAGAGGCATTCAAGTTGAGTGTCAAATCTGGCAATATTTATTAGAACAGCGAGGAAATAGTCAACAAAGCTGCAAAAATATTATCGAGGTAAATAAATTATCTGTCCGATAATTGTCCAAATTGCAGTTATCGTTAAAGCCAATATATCCCATTGTCTTAGATGAGGAAAATGCTCTACAGGTGGAAAGCCTTGATATCCTCTCGCTAGCATCGCCTGATAGATTCGTTCTCCGCGTTCGTAAGTGCGAATAAACAAAGCTCCGATCGCATTTCCAATTACTAAACGAGTCGTAGCGTTATTAATTGTTAAATTGCGAGCCATAGCCGCCTGACGCATCGTATCGAATTCCGCAATCAAAACGCCAGTATAGCGGTACATCGATGCCATAATTGCCACGAGTAAAGAAGGCACTCGCAAAGCCAAAAAAGCATTAAGAAGCGCGGGAATAGAGGTTGTCAAAATGAGGATATTGACGGCGCACAAAGATAGCACGACCTTAAGCGTAACGCTTCCCAAAACCGTTAATCCTTCTGTTGTAATTTGCAATGGGCCCCAAGACCAGAGGACAGTACCGCCGCCGCGAAATAGCGTTCCCAGCAAAATAACAACTAAAAACGAGAACTCGATCGCAACTCGTTTAATCAGTGTCAGTAACGTGACTCGACTTAATAAAATGACTCCCAATACCCCCATCGCATAAATTGCCCACGTCCACCAGCGTCCGTGGGGGGTAAGCGCGATCGCAAATACACTCGTGAGAACGCACAGCAACCGCGTTTGTGGGGCTAACGCGTGCCAAGGGGTATTCTGCTTGCTATTGAGGTCGAGACGAAAAGCAACGACGTGCAGAAGTATCATTGCGTTTAATCCTCTGACGGGGGGAAGGTTTCATCGAAAGTCGGCGAAGGATGAGAACGACGAACCACTAACTTGCCAATTCCCCAAGCAATGCCAAAAGTGGCTAAGGTTCCGATTAAGCCAGCCATAGGCGTTGCGATCCCTTCTGGTACGCCTCTGAGGGCATATTCGTCAAAAATAGAGTAAAAAGGCAACTTTTTAGCTGGTGACTCTTCAACGGCTTTGTGCCCAAACTTCAAATCTTCCGAAACCCGATCTAAACCATCGGGATTGCTACTGGCAAAAGGAGAGAGGAAAATTGCTATGAGTAGCGCAATGCCTAAACCAGCAAAAATGAAAACGCGATTGCGTTTTGAGAGGGAGTTATTAGTCATAAAATTTAAATCCCCATATTAGCGAATCGAATAAGAACGAGACGACGACGATAGGGTACGACGAGGAGGATCGTAGAATAAATCGGGACGCGATCGCCAGATAAAACTAGCAGCGCATACTGTAATTAAAGCTTCCCCAATTCCAATTACGACGTGCCAAGAAACCATCGCTGCTAAAGCAACCGTTAAAGGAACGGTTCCCGATAATCCTAATTCAAAAGAGGCAAAAATAGAAGCAACTACTACGCTGACCCAGCTTGCTAGTGCTACTCCAATTAACATTCCCCGCCAACTGTTGCGACCGATGGCAAAACGAATGGCTTTGTAGAGATAGTAACCGCCAAAAGTTCCAATTAAACCCATGTTAAAAATATTAGCGCCCAACACCGTCAGACCGCCATCTTGGAAGAGAACGCCTTGAACGATGAAAACCACCGACATAACCAGCGTTCCCGCCCAAGGACCGAGTAAAATGCCTGCTAGCGTTCCTCCGAGCAAGTGACCGGACGTACCGCCTGGAATGGGAAAATTAATCATTTGTGCCGCAAAAATAAACGCCGCACAAACGCCCATCAAAGGAACTGTTCTTTCTTTATATTCTTTTTGAGCATGGTTGAGAGCGAGTGCAATTAAACCAATTGAGACGATCCATGTGAAAAGGCTGACGGGTAAATTCAAGAAACCATCTGGGATATGCAGACCTAAAAGAGGGTGCAGCAAACTTAAAGAAACGTCAAAAAACAATGTGGCTGTAACCATAGTCAAAGAATATGGAGGATTTTATTTTTAAGTGTTCTTACTTTTGTAGAGCTTTTCAATCCCCCTAGCTAGGATTTTTACAACATCTTTAGAATCATTAAAGATTTCTTTAAGTTTAACAATTAAGTGTTTTTTACTTTTAGACAAAAAAGCGCGATTTAATACTAGTTTATATTTGTTGGTTAAATATTCCCGTTTATCTAATTCTTATTTCTATCTAAAGTTTAATAAATTAATAACACTATTCATGTTAAAATGCTGGTGTAGAAAAATGATTAAGTTTATCGTTTTAGAGAGTCTATGAAAGATCTAGATCGAGAAAAAACTATTGAAGTCCTCAACAAAATAATGGAATTTGAATTGGCAGGAGTCGTGCGCTACACTCACTACTCGCTAATGGTAACAGGGCCAAATCGCATTCCAATCGTACAGTTTTTTCAGGCACAAGCAAATGAATCTTTACTTCACGCTCAACAAGTAGGAGAAATTTTAACGGGATTAGAAGGACATCCTAGTTTAAAAATAGCTCCGATAGAAGAAAGTTACGAACATAGTTTGCACACGATTTTGACAGAAAGCCTCAATCATGAAAAAAAAGCCCTAGAATTATATAAATCTTTATTAGATACGGTAGAAAATGCCAGTATTTATTTAGAAGAATTTACTAGAGGAATGATCGGTCAAGAAGAGTTGCACAATATTGAAATCAGAAAAATGTTACGCGATTTTGTTTAGAATAAGGCAGGATTCAAAATTCACAATCGATCTAAGAATATGAATTTGAGTGCTTCTTTACCGACTTTTGTAGTAACGCTACGAGAAGGGTTTGAAGCTGCCCTAGTCGTAGGAATCGTCCTAGCGTGCCTCAAAAAAGCCGAACAAACGCAACTCAATCGTTGGGTATATCAAGGAATCGGCGGGGGAATCGTAGCTAGCGTGATGGTTGGATTTATCCTAGCAGGAATTTTACAAGGGATCGACTCTCATCAGAGTATTTACACCCCAGTTATTCAAGAAATTTTGACGGGAATTTTTGGTTTAGTTGCGATCGCAATGCTTAGTTGGATGCTCATTTGGATGACTCAACAGGCAAAATCCCTCAAATCCGAAGTAGAAGGAGCAATTAAAACAGCATTAGCAGAAAATAAGGAAGCAGGGAAAGCAATTTTTCTCCTCGTTTTTATTGCTGTTTTGCGAGAAGGTTTTGAAACTGTTCTCTTTATCATCGCCAAATTTCAAGAAGGATTAATCTTACCAACCGCAGGCGCGATCGCGGGATTGCTAGCCGCCGCAGGACTGGGAACATTACTATTTAAATGGGGAGTCAAGATTAATATCCGCCTCTTCTTTCAAGTAATGGGAATATTGCTTTTATTAATTGTTGGCGGCTTAGTTATAGGAATGCTCAAACACATCGATGCAGCAGTAATGCTACTCTCTCAATTAGATTGGCGCTATGCAAACTGGTGTATTTCCCCTGGAGAATCGTGTCTTTTAGGGCCCCTAGTTTGGGATACTTCAGGATTTTTAAGCGATCGCGAATTTCCTGGAATTTTTCTCAAATCCTTATTTGGCTACCGAGAGAAGCTTTATTTAGGACAAGCGATCGCCTATTTCCTATTTCTTGGAATTGTCGGCGGAGTTTATTTTCAAAGTTTAACTGGAAAATTAGTTAAAGCAGAAGTCGGAAGATAAACTGTCGTCACTCTCTGAAGTCTAAAGATTGCTAGATTGAATACATCCTATTTCTTTTGCGAGCATTAATTTGATGGCGCAACAATTTAACCTTATAAGGATCGGCATCTTTGCGCCAACAAAGTCGATCCCCTTTTAGAAACACACAACGATCTTCTAACAATTGTAACCATCCTTGCAAGCGATTAATAGCATTAAAATCTTCTAACAATCCCCAATCTTTTTCTTGACGAGTTAATTTAGCAAACTTTTCATAAAAGGGATAATCGGGAGTTACTAAACTCTCTTTTTCATGTAAGATAGGAGGATTTTCATCGTTAGAAAAGTCTCGATATCTTACCTTTAAATCTCCTAAATCGATAGTCATGCTAGAGTGCAGACTGGGATGGGGATTTTCATCAAAATCCGAGTAAAATAAATAAGAAATTTTCGGGCGATCGCAATAGAATTGAATTAAATTCGCTTCTTCCAAATCGCCAAAAGTTCTACTAGCACAACCTTCATATAATCGCAATAAAGGAGCTAGAGTTTCTAAAGCACTAGTATGAACGAGTAAAGAATTTCGGTTTTTTTTACCCACCAAACTGTTTTGGCATAAATGAGTAATTTTATTTAAATCTCTGAGACTCAACAACATTTTATCTGCCAGCATACAAGCTAGTTCATAGCTGCCAAATAAAGCTTTGATATCCTCTCGAACCGGACGCGATAACTCTCTAAGCTTAGGACGATGACTGAAGCGACTGAGTGCCAAATATAGCAATAAATCTTGACTGCGTTTTTGAGAAATTGTCTCCCATTCTTCTGAATCTGTCACTTGTAAAACAACTTCAAAAGCACGACGAAACGTTCTAAATTCATTTTTTATTTCAGACTCA
>JALOOL010000376.1 GCA_025454425.1 Hydrococcus sp. Prado102
TCGACAGCATAAACGATAAATACTCCAGGTGGTGTTCATCCTTTACGCTTTCTTTATACCTAATACAGTTATAGGCTAAGTCTAGAGGGTACGTCTGTTAGGGGAGCGATCGCCTTTTATCCTAATCCTTTACGCTTTATCCGATTTTTTCTCTTTATGCTCTTTGATAATTGCGGGATTGTAACGAAATAGCTCGATTGGTCGATCGCCTTTGGATACCAACTGGCACAAAATCACAGCTTTAATAGCTTGTTCTTTCGTTGGCAATTTTTCAAATCTCCATTAATGCTGTTATAGCACTCTGACCGGACTTGGTAACTGGTCACTGGTCACTGGTCACTGATAAAGAGGTTCCCTCAACGCAAGCACCCTCTAAAATCGTCCCATCGCATACCGTTTGTCCGACTTGGGCGCACAACAAGTTTGCTCTCGTTAAATTTGTTCCCCGTAAAATCGCACCGCTAAGGTTGGCTTCTTCTAAATCGGCTTGCGAAAGATCGGCTCCTGATAGATTAGTATTGCTAAAATCTGCCCCATCTAACTTAGCGCCTATTAATGTTGCTCCTCGCAAATCTGCCCCTCGAAAATCCGCACCGCTTAAGTCTAGATAATTGAGGATAGCTCCTCCAAGAAATGCGCCTGCAAAGCTAATTTGAGCCGATCGCACGTCTAAGAGAATTGCCCCTCTCATGTCAGCATTGCGAAGATCGGCTCCCGTTAAATCGGCTCCTGTCAAGTCTGCGCCTCGCAGGTTAGCCCGTAAGGTAGCACCCGTTAAATCGGCTCCCGTTAGCGTAGCGCCCGTTAAATTGGCTTGGGACAAATCTACATTGGCTAATTGTGCCCCTGCTAAATCGGCTCCTGCTAGATTAGCATGGACGAGGTTTTTGACTTTACCCTGACGGATAGCTGTTATATTCAAAGTTGGGTCGCTCACGCTCGCTCGCTTCTTTAATTGGTTGATTCCAAATATATTTCCCACTTTTATCAATATAGCCCCATTCGATCGCATCGATGCGATCGGTTTCGTTGCTATGGGCAACTAATGCTAATTCTTCTGAAAATTTAAGTGCTATATCGAACTGAGGCGCAATAACAATCTTACCAGTCTTATCCATATAGCCAAATTTGTCGCCGATTAATATTTCTGCTAATCCTTCGGAAAACGCTAGCGCGCTATCGACTTGAGGTTTGATGACAACTTTGTTAGTTTTATCGATATACCAGAATTCGCTGTCGATCGCGACCTGTGCCAATCCATCGGAAAATACAGAAACCGAATCGTACTGAAGCGCGATCGCTATTTTCCCAGTCGTGTCAATATAGCCCCATTTGTCGCCAACTTTTACCGCCGCCAGTCCTTCTGTAAATTGAGAAACTTTTTGAGCGCTTGAAGTTTTCTCCAAAGACGGCGCTATTGCAGGGTAAGCTAACGATCGCGTCGAGATAAATGCGATCGCCATTACCAACAACATCGCGCTTAACTTAACCTTAACTATTCCTTTCATCTCACTGCTTGTGTTTTAGAAGTATCGGGTTTCGTTACTTCCTCCAACCAAATTGTAGGAATTTGACTGGGGCGGCTGGGTAATTGCATCATCCCAATTTCCGCAAGGCGAATCACTGTCGTCAACGATTCCACCAACGCGGGATCGAAACGAGTTCCGCTAGCTTCTCGACATCTTTCTAAAGCTTCGGTTATACTCAAGGCTGCACGCTCTCCTCTAGGTTGGGTCAGTTTTTGAAATTCTGCTACTAAACCCAAGATTCGCGCTTCTAGGGAGATTTCTTCGCCTCTTAATCCATCCGGTTTGCCGCTACCATCCCAGTTTTCAAGATGATGTAAGATAATATTGGTTACGGGAGCGAGTTCGGGCATGGTAGATAGCAATTTAGCTCCCAATATAGAGCGATCGCGCCAAAACGCTAAACTTGCTTCATCTAACCGATTGGAAGTGTGGGTAAATACTTCGATCGGCGCTTCTGCTAAACCGATGCGAAATAAGAGTCCCGCAAGTCGCAATCGTCTTAATTTAAGCGTTGGTAAGTCGAGAATTTGTCCGATGGTTTCTGCTAAAGCTGCTACTTGCAGTGAGGCGACGGGATTATCTTTATCTCTTTCGTCTACTCGTTGCGCCATTCTCAGAAATGCTTGTAATTTATTCGCAGACAAGTTGCGATTCAGTTTTAGTGCTTGTCCTTCTAATTCTGCTAACTCGCGCGTCTGGCGGTTGACAGTGACTAACTGTTGCTGGCTAGTTTGCAAGTAGGTTACGATACGAGCAACAACGCCTGTGAGATCTACCGTCATATCACCAGGAGTTGCAGCGATTTTTTCTTGCAATTGAACGAGGCGATCGCATAATGGCTTATCATAGGGACGCATCCGTTCGATGAGAATTTCGGCTGATTTCTCGACTAAAGCGCGATCGAACGTCCATAATCCATAAAACTTTCTCTCTGAATCGGTTTTAGGCTGGCTATCCGCCTGATAATCTTCTTCAGAAAGTTCGTGACACAGCAACATTGCTGCGTAGTTAGGTGCGAGAATAATTAAATTCCACTCGTTAACTAAGCTATCGGTTTCCTCTAGATGCACCAGAGACACATTCTCTTCTTGTCCGGTTTTGTGAGTAGCAAAACCACTGTCAGCAACGGCTGCGATCGCAATATGATTAGAATGTCGTGCAATATCAAAATAGCGATCCGCTTCTTGTAAATACCATTTTCCTTGCTGAAAAGTTACCAAAACTAATGGTTTTTGGTCGCTTGCTTGACTGCTAGCTTGCAATATATGATCTTCTAAAGCATGGCACAGAGCAACCAACGTATTTTTAAAATATACGCCGTAGCTAGGAGGAAGTTTACCGTCGGGAAGGGCGGCTTTGAGTCGAGCGAGGGTTGACTGTGGTTGCATTGTCTATGGAATTATCTTAAAAAATGCGATCGGATAGCGGCGATTTTTAACTAGCTTAAAATAAAAAAATCTTATTTGGGTGATTAGCTTAATTAAAATTCGACAATAGTAGATTGGGGAAAGGGGAAAGGAGGACAAGGGGCTTACAAGGGTAGGTTTTTAATAAAAAGTTTTGGGACACCAGTTGTACGGTGCAAGCAAACGGGAACTGGTTAAAGTTCGCAGTCAAATTGGATTTATTTTTCAAACCCACAACTTACTGGAGTGCTTAACCGCACGACAAAATGTTCGTATGTCGCTGCGCCTTCACAAAAAGATTCCTTTCGAGGAACGCACGACGCGATCGGTAGCAATATTAGAGGCAGTTGGATTAGGCGATCGCCTCGATTATTATCCCGACAATCTTTCTGGCGGTCAAAAACAACGCATCGCGATCGCCCGTGCATTGGTCAGTCAACCGAAACTGGTACTGGCGGACGAACCTACTGCCGCCCTCGATAGCAAATCGGGTCGAGATGTTGTAGAAATCATGCAGCACTTGGCGAAGCAGCAAGACTGTACCATTCTCCTAGTCACTCACGATAACCGCATTTTGGATATTGCCGATCGCATCGTTCACATCGAAGATGGTCGTTTGGCTGCGGATACAGTGTTGGTAAACTGAAGAAGTCATGAGAAATTTGTAAGAAGCAACTTGTATATTTTTACTCGGATTTAAACAACAAAAATGTTATTTAAATCAACAATTTTTTGACAAAAAAAGTTAAAATTTACCCAGAATAATCATATTCAATCGAGTTGATGTCAATTCTTAATTTTTTGCGATCGCTGGCAAAATTCATCGTGGCGATCGCGGATTGAAACAATTCATCAATCTTCGATGGCGATCGATAGGGCGAAACTACTTCGATAGTTGCCTGTTGCAACTGTTCTATGGTTATCTGTCCCGCTACGGTTAGTTCGTCGTCAATCTTTTTAACATTTTCCATGATTTCTTCCTCCTCCGACCGAACCAGCTTTATCTAAACCATAAATAAAAAACATGAGGAATTTGTGAGGCAGCCAACAGCGATCGCAGAAACGCTAACAAGGTTTCGATACGAGAGTCTAATTGTTTCTAAACTTTTGCCAAAAGAACTTGCGGAGTTCGTCGGCTGCCAGTAACAAGGGAGGATACGCGAGCAAGATTAACCATTGCCAAGTGACTAGCGGTTCGGTAGCAAAGACCGCAGCCAGCGGGGGCAGATAAATAATAGCCAGAATGAGTATCCACTCGACAGCGATTCCCCACCAAATAAGGCGATTGCTAAAGAAGCCCAATCTAAAAATAGAAACTCGTTCCGAACGACAAGCAAAGACATTTCCAACCTGAGTGGCAACGATAGTAGCTAGGGTTGCAGTCATAGCTTGTTGGTAAATTACCATTGTGGAAGCATCGGCGGTGCGAGACAAAATCGCTGGAGTAATGGCTTGTAAGTCTGCTAGCCCATAGCCGTAACTCCACCAAACCAGAAAAAATCCAGCCATGCCCGAAGCCGCCTCGATCGCGCCGAGAAAACCGTAAGCCCTCAGCAGCAATGACCGATCCAAAAGCGGTTTCGACTTCTGGCGAGGCGATTGTTGCATCGTACCGACTTCTGGTTTTTCTGCACCCAAAGCTAAAGCGGGAACCATATCCGTTCCCAGGTCGATCGCTAAGATCTGCATAATGACCAAAGCTGGCGGAATTTTTAGGAAAACCATTGCCAAAAAAGGGACTAATTCCGGCACGTTGGAAGTCAAAATATAAGTAATAAATTTGCGAATATTTTGATAAACTGCCCGTCCCTGTTCGATCGCGCTCACGATAGTGGCAAAATTATCGTCTAGCAAGACAATATCGGCGGCTTCGCGCGCTACATCCGTACCGCTCATGCCCATCGCAATGCCGATGTTCCCTGCTTTCAGCGCTGGCGCATCGTTGACCCCATCCCCCGTAACTGCAACGATCTGACCTAAGTCTTTGTATGCCTGGACGAGTCGCAGCTTGTGTTCGGGAGCCATGCGAGCAAAAACTAGCTCCGCAGGGCGATGTAAAATCTGACGCAGTTGGGCATCAGAAAGATGTCCGAGATCTTCTCCAGTGAAAACCCTCGCTTGGTTTCTGATTAAACCGATCTGACGGGCGATCGCTTCTGCGGTTAAGCTATAATCTCCCGTGACCATCGTAACGGCAATGCCTGCTCGGTGACAAAGGGCGATCGCTTCTGCTACTTCCGGTCGCGGCGGATCGAACATTGCCGTCAGTCCGATAAAGATAAGGTCTTGTTCGAGTTGCTGGGAGCTTTGCTTGAGTAATTCCTGCGTCCCTTTACGCGCCGCCACGCCCAAAACGCGAAACCCCTGACGGGCAAGGTCGTCGTTAGCTTTTGCTACCTCATCGCGGTCTGTCTGAGTTAGTTCTTGAAGCTGTCCGTCGCGCAGAATCCAATGACAGTGCCGCAATACTTCTAGGGGAGCGCCTTTCGTAAAACTGAGGTAGGGAAACTCATTAGACCAGATTTCTGACAAATGCCAGTCCAGTATTACCGTCATCATCCGTCGCCGCGAATCAAAAGGCACTTCTCGCAGTCGGGGAGATTGGCGCTGCAATTCTTCTGGTTGCAAACCCGCTTTGAGCGCGTATGAGTCGCGCATTAGAACAAAGTGCCGCGCCTGCTAAGAGCAAATGTACTTGCCAAGGAGCTTGTACCTCGCCAGAAACGCGAACTTCTCCAGTCGGGTCGTAACCTTCCCCCGTCACTTCAATCGTTGAATGGGATCGATCTTTTGAGGGAATCCAAAGGCGGCGCACGGTCATTTCATTTTTCGTGAGCGTACCCGTCTTATCGGTACAGATAACATTCGTAGCGCTGAGGGTTTCGACGGCAGATAGACGGCGCACTAAGGCTTTGCGCCGCGCCATTCGCTGAACTCCTATCGCTAGCGCCAGGGTGACGGTGGGGAGCAGTCCTTCTGGGGTGAGGGCAACAATAATGCCAATGGCAAAAATAAAGCTTTCTTGTACTGCCATGCCAACCCAAAAATAGGTGAGGAAAAAAATCAGAACGCCAACGCTAACGGCAATTGTGGCAAGGATACGTACCATTCGCCCAGTCTCAACTTCTAGCGTGCTAGGTTCTCGCTTCACCATTGCGGTCAAGTGCGCTACGTGCCCAAATTCGGTACGACTTCCCGTTGCGTAGACTGCGGCAACTGCTCGACCCCCAGACACCGTAGACCCGGCAAAGACTAAGTTAGCAACTTCGGCTGGTTGAATTTTTTCTTGAAGCTGGGTTTCGCCGGGAGGCAGTAAGGTTTTCCCATTGCGAAGCGGAACGACGTGCCTGGGTCGCACGGGTCTGGCATGGCGAGCAACGGGGAGCGATTCTCCCGTCAGGACGGATACATCGACATAAAAATCCTCAGCTTGAACCAGACGAGCATCGGCAGAAATGCGATCGCCTTCTTCCAACTGCATCACGTCTCCTACTACTAATTCTCGCGCCTCAATCGCTTTTAAAATCCCATCCCGATACACCTTAACCTGCACGGGTAAGACCTTTTTTAGGGCGCTTAGCGCTTGTTCTGCCTGATATTCCTGCCAAAAGCTAAAGATAGCGTTAATCCAAATGACTGCCCAAATTGCCCATCCCAGTTCGGGAGTGTCGGAAACAAAAGCGAGAATGCCCGCTATCCAGAGAAGCAATGCCATGAAGTGAGTTAACTGGTCGGCAAAACGCAGCCACAGAGGACGATGGGGAGGTTCTGGCAATTCGTTAAATCCCTGCTGTTGCAGCCTTACATCAGCCTCGCCTTCCGATATTCCTTGGCTTGAAGTGGCTAGGGTTTTATAAACGGCTTCGACGGGAAGCGACCAGATTTGCTCGTGGGGCATTGGCTCGTCTCCGTTAGTCAAACAGCGAACAACAGATTAATAGCAAATTTAGTAGGTTGTGAACTTGTGTA
>JALOOL010000377.1 GCA_025454425.1 Hydrococcus sp. Prado102
TTACACAATATTATTTTAAAAAATCTAAACTTCTCGCTGAATAATTACCATCTTATCGCCAACAACGGGATTGCGAGCTAATAGCGTTCCCTGTGAATTAACAATTTCTAATTTCCGAAAATCTAATTGTTGAGAACGCTGCAAGATAGAATTTGCTAATTTATCCTGTCTATTCGGGTTGAGTTTGTACCACTCATCTCCTACAGTAACGATTAAACGACTGCCTAAGAAATTAGCTTGGACAGAAAGCACTAATCCTTCTGGGTACTGACTGGTAAGCGCTGCCACTCGATCTTGAATAGAAGCAATCAAGCTTTGTTCTGGGGTTAATTCTGGTTCCGGCGGCGGTATAACTTCCACGGGTTCGGGTCTTCCAGGCGCTTTTAGTTCTGGAGGCGTTTCTATAACTTCTGGAATTTCTGGTATTGTTGGTGTAGCTTCTGGTGAAGTTAGGGGCGCGTTTTCTGAAGGAAGTTCTACTATCTCAGTTGATGGCTCCTGCGGTAGTAGCCACACAGAAGTTAATAATATGGTTGCGAGAATTCCTCCTAAAATACCTGCGATCGCACCATTAGATAATTTATCTTGTAAGGGTGCTGGTAGTACGGCACGAATCTTATCAAAGATACTTTCCCACCAGCTTTTTGTCTGTGGTGGCAATTCTTCTGTAATTTCTTTGGCGACGCTAGCTACAGAAGAAACGATTGAGGACGTTTCTGTTTCTGGGGGTGTTGTTTCAACCGTTGGGGTAGTTGGAACTTCTTTACTGAGTTTTGGAACTTCAGTCTTGTCTAAAGAGGCGGCTAAGGCTTCGGTACTCGCAACCAACGTTTCTACAGTCGCTTTTGGCGGTAACGTTGCGGTATCTGCATTTAGTTGATTGACAATGCGA
Source organism: Hydrococcus sp. Prado102 (assembly GCA_025454425.1). Classification (GTDB taxonomy): domain Bacteria; phylum Cyanobacteriota; class Cyanobacteriia; order Cyanobacteriales; family Microcystaceae; genus Hydrococcus. The sequence goes on from JALOOL010000377.1 coordinate 893, forward strand.
TCGAGTTGTGAAATCGCCTTTTGCAACAGTTCGACAATTTCTGTCTGAGAATAGCCATTCCCAGAACGATTTGAAGGGGTTGGGTTAACTGATGGCGATTGCTGTTCTTCTGACATTGATATTGACCTCCTAGACAGCCTGAACCTACAGCCAAAATAAGCTGTCGCCCTAGCACCAATCTACCATTTTCTCTGTCCCTTCCATCATTGGCTGAGGTTTGATATCGTTTATTTTTAATCTTGCTTCCAGATTTTCAATTAATCCAAAATCCAAAATCCAAAATCCAAAATTGTCTCGGTCACTAATAATCCCCATAAAAAAAGGGTGAAATTTTATTCACCCCTTCTATTGCAAGACTACCTAAAAGTCGATTTACGCTTCATCTAGCGCGGCAATACCAGGTAAAACTTTACCTTCTAGCAACTCCAGACTAGCGCCTCCACCCGTTGAAATGTGGCTCATTCGACTAGCTACGCCAACTTTCTCGACGGCTGCAACCGAGTCGCCACCGCCAATAATTGTAGTCGTCCCTTTACTTGTCAAATCTGCTAAAGTATGTGCGATCGCATCTGTTCCCGCTGCAAATTTATCAAACTCAAACACGCCCATCGGCCCGTTCCAAAGTACAGCCTTACAATCGGCTAAAGCATTTTGGAAAAGTTTGATTGATTCGGGGCCGATATCTAACCCCATCCAGCCATCGGGAATGTTTTCGATACTGACCGTTTGAGAATTTGCATCTGCCGCAAAATTATCGGCAACAACGACATCGCTAGGCAGCAAGAACTCAACGCCTTTTTCCTTGGCTTTAGCTTCGAGGGATTTCGCCAACTCTAGCTTATCTTCTTCTACTAGCGACTTACCAACATTCAAGCCGCGAGCTTTATAAAAGGTGAAAATCATCCCACCGCCAAGGAGTAGCTTATCGCATTTCTCCAGCAGGGTTTCAATTACGCCAATTTTGCTCGATACTTTGGAACCCCCAATAATCGCAGCTAAAGGACGTTGAGGATTTTCAATCGCAGCTTGTAAATAATTGAGTTCTTTCTCGATTAAATACCCAGCAACGCTAGGCTTCAGATAATGAGTCACCCCTTCTGTAGAAGCATGGGCGCGGTGTGCCGTCCCAAACGCATCGTTTACATATAAATCTGCATTCGCAGCTAACTTTTTCGCAAATTCTGGGTCATTTGCTTCTTCTTCGGCATAAAAACGGACATTTTCCAACATGGCAACTTGTCCGTTCGATAATTGCGCGATCGCATTGGCAACAGAATCCCCAATACAATCGTCACACATGACAACTTCTTTGCCTAGCAATTCGCCAAGACGTTTAGCAGTTGGGGTTAGGCGCATACTGTCAACGACTTTGCCTTTGGGACGACCAAAGTGGCTGCTGAGGATAACTTTAGCGCCTTTTTTGGTTAAATCCTCAATAGTTGGCAGTGCCGCCTTAATCCGAGTATCGTCGGTAATATTGCCCGCATCATCCAAAGGGACGTTAAAATCTACTCGTACTAAAACTCTTTTTCCTGCTAAATCGGCTTCTGATAGATTTGCTACACTTTTTTTGGGCACAGCCAGTTCCTCCTCGAATTGCTTCTTTTTCTTACAAAAGATTAAATCAGCGTTTTGTTACTTCCGACAATTCCCTAACACCTCGAAAATTGAAATAGGTTCAATCTTTTCATGTGATAGTTCACATGCCAATCTTACCGGAGTGCGCGTACAGGGAACAGAGAAATTATGTTTAACACCGTTTTATTTCCCATCGACCAAAGTCGGGAAACCCGCGAAGCAGCGGATACCGTTGCTAATATCGTCAAAACCTATAACAGCCGCTTAGTGTTGATTTCCGTAGTAGAAAAATCTGCATCGGAAGAAACTCCGCCTAAAGAAGATAAAATGGGTTCGCCTGAAGAAGTTGCTAAGTTACTTCAAGCAGCACGGGCACTTTTTTCCGAACAAGGGATAGAAGCAGAAATCATAGAACGAGAAGGAATGCCTTCTTTTACGATTTGCGATGTTGCTGATGAGGTTGGAGCCGATCTGATTATTATGGGATGTCGAGGCTTAGGGTTAACTACAGAAGGAGTCTCAGAAAGCGTAACGCATCGAGTAATTAATTTATCTCCTTGTCCCGTTCTAATCGTTCCTTAATTTTTAGCGAATGGGGATTGGTGAATGGCGAATGGCAAATGGGAAATTAGATTTTTATTGTACTTTTTTCCCAATGTCCCGATATCCCAGTCACCAGTCACCGACTATCCCGATATTTCAATCCCTAATTGTTTTTAAAAAACACAAATTGTAATTTTGTCAATAAGTATATAAGCTTAGAAAAATCTAGAATCTAAAAGATTATAAAAACTGTATTTTGCAATACTAAATTTTTAACGTGCTTGGTAAAATTTTAATAAGTTGTTGCTTTATTTTTTTTTATTAATGATATTGAGAAGTCCTTGACTTTTACTCGACAAATCCAAAAAATTACCTATTGATAAGTTTTTAAAAATTGCTCGATCGGGTTATTGACAATTTAAACATAGATTAAAATAAATGTAAATCATAGATATCGCTCTAAATATAAGATAAAAATTTATTTTTATCATTTATCTTTCTCTATATTTAGATAAAAACTTATAGGATAAAACCATTGCCCGATAAGGTTCTTAACTAGGACTTATCAATATAATTAAATTTTTATTTATAAACTTCTATAAAAATTTAATTATTTTTTAAAAAAGGATGTAAACTTATCTATTAAATCCATTCAGCGACCTAATTAAATAATCCTACAAACCTTGTTTTTACAAGGACTCTATAAAAAACAATTGGTTGAGTATCTTGTAGTACTCGTCCTAGTTTGGAACGCCAAATTTTTAACAGTTTTCCATTACCCACTTAATATAGTCACCTGTCCTATAGCAAAGGGATCGTCTCCCCGGAGGTTTCATGTCTAATTTCTCATTTTCCCGTCGTAAGTTCCTCTCAACCGCAGTTGCATCGGGTGCGGGAGCAGTATTACTTAAAGGTTGCGTAGGCAATCCTCCCGAACCAGGTGGAGCCGCAGGCGGTAGTGCATCGCCAGCAGCAGAAGCCACACCCGTTGCTCTAACCCCAGAAACCACGCCAGAGACGACCAAAATCAAACTAGGCTATATTCCTATCGTCGAAGCAGCCCCCTTGATTATTGCTAAAGAAAAAGGCTTCTTTGCTAAGTATGGGATGACCGATGTAGAAGTTTCCAAGCAAGCTAACTGGGGTTCTGCGAGGGACAACGTAGAGATTGGTGCAGATGCTGGCGGTATCGATGGCGGTCAGTGGCAGATGCCCATGCCCTATCGAATTTCTGAAGGGTTAGACACCAAAAATAACGTCAAAATTCCCATGTATGTCCTAGCACAGTTAAACACGCAGGGCAACGGAATTGCGATCGCCAACAAACATATCGGTAAAGGACTGGGACTGGATCTTAAAGGAGCGGGTAAAGATTATATTCTTAGTCTCAAACAAGCAGGCACTCCCTTCAAAGCTGCCCAGACCTTTCCAAACGCCAATCAAGACTTTTGGATTCGCTACTGGTTTGCCGCAGCAGGAATCAATCCTGGGCAGGACGTTGACATACTTACCGTACCCGCCGCACAAACGGTTGCCAACATGAAAACGGGCACGATGGATGCCTTCAGTACGGGCGACCCATGGCCCGCACGCATCGTCGCAGATAATATCGGCTTCATGTCAGCATTAACAGCAGAAATTTGGCCCAACCACCCAGAGGAATACTTAGCCATTCGGGGAGATTGGGTAGACAAAAACCCCAAAGCGACCAAAGCCATTTTAAAGGGAGTTATGGAAGCACAGCAATGGTGCGACAAGACAGAAAACAAACCAGAAATGGCAAAAATCCTTTCTGGGGCTGGTTATTTTAACGTACCAGTCGCCGTTCTCGAAGCGCCTTTGACCGTTGGCTACAAAATGGGCGATAACAAAGCAGATATTAAAGATGTCGCCAAGCAAGGCGTACTTTACTGGAAAGATGCCAGAGGTAGCGTTTCTTATCCCTACAAGAGTCACGACCTTTGGTTCCTCACAGAAAGCGTTCGCTGGGGCTTCATGCCGAAAGAAACATTAGCAAATGCCCAAGCGCTCATCGATAAAGTCAATCGCGAAGACCTTTGGAAAGAAGCAGCGAAAGAAGCAGGTATTGCCGAAGCCGATATTCCCACCAGCACCTCTAGAGGAGTTGAGAAGTTTTTTGATGGAAAAGAATTCGACCCAGAAAATCCTCAAGCTTATTTAGACAGTTTGGAAATCAAAGCAGCTTAAAGCTAGAAAAAATTTCGTTCCCACAGAGCCGTGGGAACGAGGCAAGACCGGGCAAAAGAAAGAAAGCGAAACATATTTAGGAGGAAAACTCGCACAATGACCGCAACTTTAAGAAGTCGTAATGGCGCAGCCGGAAATCCAGTCGCCGATATGTGGAAAAAATACTCTAAGGATATTATCCCTGCTATTTTAGGAATTATCGCGTTTTTAGCCGTATGGCAATTGTTGACGGCGATCGGATTAATTAAGTTGCCAGGGCCGATTGAAGTCGTAACCAACGAACGCACTCGCACCTATCTCATGTATCCTTTCTTCGATCGCGGCGGTATCGATAAAGTCAATCGCGAAGACCTTTG
>JALOOL010000378.1 GCA_025454425.1 Hydrococcus sp. Prado102
GCTAGGTAAATTTCGAGATCGTTTCCGCCGTCATTCCCTTGCCATGTTATATTCTGACCTGAAATTTGGGGTCTTTCGTCATTAAAATTATTGTTGGTGAGTTGGACTGTCCTGATGCCGTTGTAATAGTAGATTTCGTAGTCAGTGCCATCGTATCCTTGCCAGACAATATTTCTACCCGAAATTTGAGGAGAAAGGTCATTAAAGTTGTTATTGGTGAGTCGAACTGTCCTAATGCCGTTGTAGAAATAAATTTCCCCGTTGCCTTGCCAGACTACATTATTTCCTGAGATTTGGGGATCTTCATCGTTGATGGCGTTATTGGTGAGTTGAACTGTCCTAATGCCGTTGTAGAAATAAATTTCTCCGTTACCTTGCCAAACAATATTGTTTCCTGAAATTTGCGGGTTTTCGTCGTTAATGAAGTTATTAGTAAGTTGAGTCGTGCTGATGCCATTGTAAAAATAGATTTCTCCGTCGCCTTGCCAAACAATATTGTTTCCTGAAATTTGCGGGTTTACGTCATCGATATCATTCTCAGTTAATTGGATGGTGGTGCTGCCATTGTAAAATTCAATCTCCCAATCACCAGATAAGTCTTGCCAAACAATATTGTTTCCTGAAATTTGAGGATTGCCATCTCCACGACCAGTATCAGGCACGTCAATTGTAGTATTGCCGTCGTAGAAGCGTATCTCTTCACTTAATCTGGAGCCGCCAAAATCTCCTACTAAAACAAAATTTGTCCAAGCTACGTTATTGCCTGAGATTTGGGGCAACATAGGGTTTACAACACTTCCTCGATCGTCGAGTACGATAAGCTGGCTACCATTCTTTAATAAATAAACTGCAACACCTTCTTCCCAAACTACATTTCTACCTGAGATTTGCGGATTTCTGTCATCGACGCTGTTATTGGTTACTTGTTTGATAATGTATCCGTTATTGGAATTACTCATTGGCGATCGCTCTTATTAACTTCCCTACTGCATAACTATTTGATACGAGTCGATAAAAATATGCAATTATCAAGAAAATTTTAAACTTATTTCTTTCGGAATAGAAAAAATGAGGATATTTGTGCTACATAATCGCCTAATTCCTCCCAAAGGAAGAATGGTTTTGAGTTTGTCTAATCTAGGATAAAAACAAATGCCATTAAAACTTCCCCATGTCCGAACTGATTCAAGCCGTATTGGACAGTGATGAAAAACAAACGCTGCGTCAGTTGCTAGCACAATTACGTGCTTTAAGGCGACAGTATTTTTTACACAACGAAATCTTACAAGCTTTTGAAGAGTGTTGTCGCCAAGCTCAAAAACCCGCGTATTTTTACCATTCTTCCTCGATCGCCCAACTGATTCGTCAAACCCATGAAATTCTTCTAGAACAGGAAAGTGCTTGGTTTTTAATACGACAAAAAATTGCCAGCCAACAAGTCTTTCGTTTAGCGGCAGACCTCGGTAGCGTCGAGATGATGACCCCCCAAGCGTTGCTGAATTTGCGCGATCGCTCGGTTAATCGATACTCGCCCCAAATATTAGAAATAGATTTTGGCCCTTTTTACAAAGGCGCTCCTATCATTGACGACCCCAGAAACATCGGTCAAGGACTTGAGTTTTTTCACCGCCATCTATTTGAGAAAATTTTTGCCAATCCTAAAAATTGGCTAGAACATTTATTTAACGTCTTACTCCAACATCAATACGATGGTATCTCTCTCCTTATTAACCATCGCATTCGTTCGGCAAGCGAACTGTTCGATCGCGTCAAAGATGCGCTCCAATTTGTCGCTCAACTACCGCCCAATATACCATACGAAACGTTTCGTTTCGATCTTCAACAAATAGGTTTTGAACCTGGTTGGGGAAATACGGCGAGTCGCATTAGAGAAACACTAGAATTGCTCAATCGCTCGATTATCAATCCCGAACCTGCGGTTATCGAGATCTTGATTGCGCGTCTGCCCATCACCTTGCGCGTCGTCCTCGTCTCGATACATGGTTGGGTTGCCCAAGAAGGCGTTTTAGGAAGAGCAGAGACAGCGGGACAAGTAGTTTACGTCCTCGATCAAGCCCGCAGTTTAGAAAATCAACTGCGCGAGGAAATGCGTTTAGCTGGACTTGACGTTGTTGGGATTGAGTCTCAAGTTATAGTATTGACTCGCTTGATTCCTAACAGCAAAGGAACGACTTGCGATCGCCGTTTAGAAAAGATTTATGGGACTGAAAATGCCTGGATTTTGCGGGTTCCTTTTCAAAATGGCAATCCAAAGATTACTCAAAACTGGATTTCTAAATTTGAGATTTGGCCGTACTTAGAAAACTTTGCTCTCGATGCCCAAAGAGAGTTACAAGGGCAATTGAAAGGAAAACCCGATCTCATCATTGGTAACTACAGCGATGGCAATTTAGTTGCCTTCCTACTTTCACGACACTTTAAGACAACTTATTGCAATATCGCCCATTCTCTAGAGAAATCTAGATATTTATTCAGCGATCTTTATTGGCAAGACTTAGAAGATCAATATCACTTCTCAGTACAATACACTGCCGACGCGATCGCGATGAATGCGGCTGATTTTATTATTGCCTCGTCTCCTCAAGAAATTGTTGGCGCTCCCGCCAGTATGGGGCAGTATGAATCTTATAAATGTTTTTCCATGCCGCAGTTGTATCACGTTGTTGATGGGATTGAATTATTTAGTCCCAAATTCAACGTAGTACCGCCAGGAGTAAACGAAAATATCTTTTTTCCTTATACTCAGACACAAGACAGAATAGAGTGCGATCGCCAACGAGTTCATGACTTACTTTTTGTTAGCGAAGATCCCAAAATCTTAGGCAAACTCGACCATCTTAACAAACGTCCGATTTTTGCAATCGGGCCGATCGATGCGATTAAAAATTTTACTGGATTAGTAGAATGTTTCGGTCGCAGCGAAGCACTACAACAACGTTGTAACTTAATTTTGGCACTAGGTAAGTTATATCCCGACGAGGCGACTAGTGCAGAAGAGAAAAGAGAAATCGAAAAACTTCACCAATTCATCGAGCAATATAACCTTCAAAATAACATTCGCTGGTTAGGAATGCGCCTTACCAGTCCCGATCTCGGCGAAGCCTATCGAGTTATGGCGGATTTAAAAGGAATATTCGTTCATTTTGCGCTTTTTGAAGCCTTTGGGATTACCTTACTCGAAGCGATGATTTCTGGTTTGCCATGTTTTGCGACGCAATTTGGCGGTGCTTTAGAAATTATCCGAGAGGGAAAAAGTGGATTCCACATTAACCCTACCGATTTAGAAAATACTGCTCAAAAAATCGTTGATTTTATCGATAAGTGCGAATCATATCCGCCATTCTGGGAAGAGTTATCCCAAAGCGCGATCGCGCGAGTTCGCGATAACTATAACTGGCAAGAACACGCGAAAAAGCTGCTTTCACTCTCAAAAATCTACAACTTCTGGAGCTATATCTCCCAAGACAACCGCGAAGCTTTATATCGTTACCTAGAAGCTTTATATCATCTAATTTACAAGCCCAGAGCCGCATCCATAAATTATGAATGATGAATGATGAATTACGAATTATGAAAATTAGGAGTTTAGGTAACTGGTAACTGAAAAAGTCCTCCTTGCCTTAATACTTTCGACTTTCGACTTTCGACTTTCGACTTTCCTTGTCTCCCTTGTCTTTTTTAAAAAGTCTGATGGCTGCTAATGACTCTCCGTATCATTTAATTTATACCGATTGGAATCTCATCGAGACTGAATTCGATCCCGCACAACTCCACCACAAAGAAACCGTCTTTACCATAGGTAACGGTTATTTGGGAACGCGGGGCAGTTTTGAGGAAGGATATCCTCGTGCTTGGAGTGCGACGTTGATACACGGCGTTTATGATGATGTTCCCGTCGTCTATACCGAACTCGTCAATTGCCCCGATTGGTTGCTACTAAGTATTAGCATCGATGGAGAGAGCTTTCGGCTCGATCGCGGCGAAATTTTGAGCTATGAAAGACAACTCGACCTAAAACGAGGTATTCTCAGCCGTAAAATTCGCTGGCGCAGTCCCAGCAGCAAAACGTTAGATATATACTTCGAGCGTTTTGCCAGTTTAGCAGACGAACACGTACTCGCCCTACGCGCTCAAGTAACGCCTCTCGATTTTGACGGACTCGTAAAAGTCTCGGCGAGTCTTCATGGTTATCCTGAAAACCAAGGTTATAACCATTGGGAATTGGTAGATCAAGGAGAGAAAGATCGCGCTATCTGGTTGCATATGCGTACCCGCAGTTCTCGCATCGAACTGGGGATGGCTTCCAAGTTACTCATATCGGGGACGGAAGCACAATTACAAATGACAAGCGTTCCTGGATACCCTACCATCGAAACAACAGTTTCTGTCTCTTCAGGACAAACAGTTACGATAGATAAAATCGTCACAGTTTTTACGACTCGTAAGATAGAAGAACCAGTTCGAGCAGCACAAGAAAAACTAACTCAATTAACTTCCTATACTCAATTACAATCTTCTCACGTACAAGCATGGGAAGAAGCTTGGCAACAAAGCGATATCCTAATCGAGGGCGATACTAAAGCACAATTTGCCGTTCGCTATAACTTATTTCAATTGCTTATTAGTGCCCCGCGCGACGACGATCGCGTTAGCATTCCCGCCAAAACCCTTTCTGGATTTGGCTATCGGGGTCATATCTTTTGGGATACAGAAATATTTATCCTACCTTTCTTTATTTACACCCAACCCAAACTCGCCCGTAACCTGCTAACCTATCGCTACCATACGCTAAATGGGGCTAGACGTAAGGCATCTCATTATGGGTACAAAGGGGCAATGTTTGCCTGGGAAAGCGCCGATACAGGCGATGAAGTTACCCCCCGTTGGGCGCTACCCAATCAGCCTTATGCCGAAGATATCAGAATTTGGTGTCGCGATCGCGAAATACATATCAGCGCCGACATTGCTTATGCGATTTGGTACTACTGGCAAGCAACTAACGATGATGAATGGTTGAGAGACTATGGGGCTGAGATTATTCTAGACGCAGGTGTCTTTTGGATTAGCCGAATCGAGTGGAACCCAAGACAACAACGTTACGAGATTCGCGAAGTCATCGGCGCGGACGAATATCACGAACAGCACGTCAATAACAATGCTTTCACAAATCGGATGGTACAGTGGCACTTAGAAAAAGCCGTCGCCATCTACGATTGGCTGTGCGATCGCTATCCCGAAAAAGCTGCCGAATTACAAGCAAAATTAGGTATAAGCCCAAAACAACGCGATCGCTGGCAGGATATGGTCGCTAACCTCTGGATTGCCTACGATTCCTCAACAAATCTAATCGAACAATACGAAGGATTTTTTAACCTAGAAGATATCGATTTAACTCATTACGAACCCCGTACCCGCTCGATGCAAGCAATTTTAGGCATTGAGGGAGCGAGTAAGCGGCAAGTCCTCAAGCAACCAGACGTGTTAATGCTGTTATATCTAATGCGTCAATCCGAGGAATTTCCTTATAATAAAGAAATTTTGCAAAAAAATTGGGA
>JALOOL010000083.1 GCA_025454425.1 Hydrococcus sp. Prado102
GCATTGAAGATTGCTATATCATAAAAATCTAATTTAAATGGCATAGAATCTTTTTCGGTATGATCAATAATTTTTTTTCCAGGAAGTGTTCTGCATAATGGATTTTCGGTAACTTTAACCATTGAAATACTGCTGAAGCATTTATTATTTACTATGTCTCTAAAGAAAATATCGAATAGGAATGTTGTATCCCATGGTCCACCTTTTGCTTCAGGATGGAATTGAGCAGACATATATGGTTTAACTACGTGTCTAATTCCTTCATTTGAGTGATCATTTAAGTTGATGAAATATGGAACCCAATCAGCAGGTAAAGTTTTATGATTTACAGCATACCCGTGGTTTTGACTTGTCATATAACATCTTCCAGTTGTAGTGTCAACTACAGGTTGATTATGTCCTCTATTACCAAAATTTAATTTGTAAGTTTCTCCTCCAGCAGCAATTGCTAATAATTGATTTCCCATACATACTCCTAAAATTGGAACTGATTTTTCTACTCCACGCGAAACCTCCGAATTGTTCAGAAAGATCATTATTCATGCGATTTCCTTGTTATTAGCTAGTGAGAAAAAAATCATGACTATGTTATCAAAAAAAGTAGATTTTATTGCAACTGCAAATGAAAATATATCAATAGATACCACTGGAAGAACGATAGTTACAAATAATATAAACAACAACTTATCTAAAATAGGTAAAGAGTTAAATAAATCTTTTCAACTTGTTATAATGCCAACGGAAAAATGCAATTTTCGCTGTACATACTGCTATGAAGATTTTGTAGCAGGACGAATGGAGCCAGAAACAATTACAGCAATTAAAAAGCTTTTAAAACAACGAGTTATCGATTTAGAAACCTTAAAAATTTCTTGGTTTGGTGGCGAGCCTTTATTAGCTAAAAATATTGTTTTAGAAATCTCTGAATATGCTAAAAATTTAGCTTTTCAGTATTCTCAAGTAGTTTATTTGGGAGATATGACAACTAATGGATATTTATTGGATTATGAGACAGCCGACAATCTAGCAAACGTTGGAGTTAGACGTTATCAAATTTCTCTGGATGGACCTCGCGAAATTCATAACAAAAGCAGACTCCGTGCCGATAGAAAGGGAACTTTCGATCGCATTTGGGCTAATTTGCTAGCTATCCGCAATAGTTCTTTACCAGTCTCTATTTTGCTACGTATCCATTTTTCTGCTGATACTTTTCAATTGCTCGATCCGCTTATCGAAGACCTCAAAAAAGAATTTTTACCCGATCCAAGATTTTTGTTTTTATTTAAATCAATAGGACGTTGGGGAGGAGCCAATGATAATGACATTAACGTATTATCTTTGAAAAAGAAAGAACAAGCAATTCAACTTCTACAAACAAAATTGTTTGGTGAAAATCTTGATTCATCGCAGAATTTGTCAAAAGAGCCAGACAATTTTGTCTGTTATGCCTCGCGATCTAACTCTCTAGTTATTCGCTCTAATGGAGATGTGGCAAAATGTACTGTAGCTCTTTACGACGATCGTAATAAAGTTGCTACCTTGCAACCAGATGGGACAATCGAGTTAATACCTGGTCGTCTCGCCCCTTGGCTTCGCGGGATGGAAACGCTAGATTTTGATACTTTAGGTTGTCCTCTTGTAAAACTACCGAGTTAAGTAAATTTAGCCAGGCAATCATTACTATTAACTTAAGTTGCTAGTTACAGTTTTTAACTACTTAAATTTCTTTTAAAAAGAGATTAAGGAGAATCGAAACAGTCTAATTGATAACTAGCAATTTAAGTTTTAACTTATTAGATGTAAATGTAAAAAAAGTCAATATTGGTAATCAATAAAACCTACAAATATGCTTGAACAAAGCTCGCCTGTAATCTCAACTAACTTACTTACTCCACACGATCGCCCGATTAAACTTCCTTTGCAAAAGTGGTTAAAAATAGTTACTGACCGCTTTGTCTCTGTTATATCAACAACAGAAACCTCGCAATCTAAATATGGAGAAGTAGCTGCGTGTTTTAATTTAGCTGCACTTATTGAGACTTATGCAGGTAGAGTAGATAACGCTGCACAACTTTGTCACGCCCAATTGCACTGGTTATTTCGTATTGCAGAAACGACTAGCTCATTAGAAGCATTGGTAAGTTCTTTTCAACCCTGGATCAATCTTGGACGAATAGATTATAACCAAAGACGATACGAGCAAGCACTTCACAAATTTCAACTTCTATTCAATATTAATAAGTCAACAGGTATTTATTTTAAGCCAATTACAATTAGCTCAGAAAAATGGCAAGAAATAAAGCGTGTGTACCCTGAAACCCAATCAATTATAGACAATGTTTTTATAGTTGATTCCCTAAAAGCAATGATAAAAGCAAAAAAACATACGAAAATCTTACGGTTTTTTGATAAAAATTTTTCAGAGGTAAATTTTTTTTTAAAAGATTACTTAATAGAAGCCAAAATACTTTCTTTATGGACGATTGGAGAAAAATATGAAGCTGTAAAAATGGCAGCAAAACAAGTCGATTGTTGTTTAGATAAAAATAAAATAACATTTATGCTGCGTCAAGCAGAAGCTTTAAGAGCTTTTGGAAATACTAAAGCAGCAAGTATAATAACTCAGCAACTTTATCTAATTATTAAAAAGTTCGATTTAAAGACAAGCCCTAATATTCATTTACTTTCTTATAGTTTACGTATTGCAGAATTATTATATTTGCTAGAAAAAACAGAGTTAGCATATGAAATATTAGAAGCTGGTTATTATGGCACAACTATAATTGATGACGAACCACTTCGAGTGAGCTTTTTAGAAATTTTAATAAATATTGAAACAGATAAAATTAAGCTCGATCTCTGGAAACAAAATTTACACGATCTACTCAGTAATACCTGTTATTGGTTTCTAAAAAAGAAAAAGACAGAAAATGATTGTTCTGAACATTTAACTTGTTCCACCTCCCTATATCGACAGTTAATAACATTTGCAGAACATCAAGATATACATCAATCGGCAAATGATGTGCGATCGCAACTCGTGGTCTAAGAAACTGTGCAAAAAAAAGGTTACTTTCTGAATAAATATCGTGCATTGAAACTATTTTGCTAGCAGCGTAACCTAATAATTGTAAAACTCAAATTTGTTTTTTAAAACAACAATTATTGAGTTTAATGAAACAAAAAACTAGTTTTGGCAAAGGAGAAAATATTATGACGAATAAGCCAATCGATCCCCAAAACGAAACTAACCAAATCTCCGACGAACTATCTGAAGAAGAACTCGAAAATGTCGCTGGCGGAGGTTTTTTTGGCGATGTTATAGATGCCGCCAAAGAATTCGTTGGCGACGTTTTTGAAGAAGGAAAAGAATTCATCTCAGATGTAGGCGAAGCGATCGACAAACATATTAAATAATCGCTGAGCGCTCCAAGCTTATTTGAAAAACGAGCGCGAGATGCCTGAAATTTTGGAAAGTTTTGAAAAAATAATCATTTTTCAGGCATTTTTTGAAAATAAAACTAAAAAAATCTTACTTTTCTAAAAAGATTGTAGACTTTCTTGCTAGTTCGCCCAAAACCGCTATGCGTTAAAAAAACGATTGAGAATGAAGCATCTACGTCAGTTGTTTAACCTGCCTGCCTGGTCGATCGCTGTCAAACTATCGGTAGCATTGCTCTCAGTCGCGATCGCGCCGATGGGCTTGGCTTCTTATTACAATCTACAACAGAGCCTCAAGGAAGCTCAGTCCAGCGAATACCGAAAATTAGAATTGCTCGCGGCTAGTAACGCAGGTCGTCTAGACCAATTGCTTGTAGATATTCAAAATGTTGCCGCTCAAATTAGTACTGACCGGAACATTATCGAGTTTCTGGCTGCTACCCCACAACGACAAAAAACTTTTCGCTCGTCGATACAAGAAAACCTCGATAATATTTTCTCCTCTAGTCGAGAATACGATGCCATTTACCTACTTGACAAAGAAGGTCGCTGCGTTGTCTCTACAAATCCCGCCTTCGTCGGACAAAATTACAACTTTCGCCAATATTTCCAACAAGCAATTCGCGGTCGTCCCTACACCTCCGGCATTTTAGTCGGTCAAACTACCCAACGTCCCGGTCTTCATTTATCTACTCCCATACGAGCTAACAGTGGCGAAGTTTTAGGCGTAGCAGTAGTAAAGATTAGGGCCGAGAAAATCTGGGCGCTTGTTGAATCGCTACAAGTAGGAGCGAGCGGTCGCGCTTTTTTAGTTGACCAGCATGGCGTGATTATCAGCCATCGCGATCGCTCTTTTCTTTATCGCAGTTTAGCATCTCTACCGCCACAGGTCTTGCAGCAAATCGTTGCCGATAGACGCTACGGTTTGGATCGCATTGATAGTTTAAACCTTCCCGAACTGGCAACAGCGATGGTAGGAGCTAAAGAAACGGGACACGCTACTTATCGATCTTTGCACGATAAAACCCTCCAAACAATCGGCTTTGCTCCTTTGGAAGTACAACCTTGGGTATTGGGAGTCACTAAACCTCAAGACCAGTTTGCTGCTCCTCTCGATCGCTTAATCTGGGAAAATACGCGAAGCGTTTTAGTAGTAGGTGCGATCGCTGCTGGCATAGCAATTGTACTAGCACGCAATATTTCTAAACCGATTTGCCTGCTAACGAATTCAGCGCGAGCATTAGAACAAAATAATTTCGATCCTCAGACATTAGCGGTAGTATCTCGCTCTCAAGACGATATGGGTCAACTGGTGCGCGTCTTTCTCAATATGGCTGGCGAAGTCAAGGCACGAGAGACAAAGCTCAAACAGAGAGTCAAGGAACTCAATATTGAAATTGATGAAGCAAAAAAAGCTCGTCAGGTGGCTGAAGTCACTGACACAGAATATTTCCAACAATTACAACAAAAAGCACAAAAGATTAAGAGTCGAGTAGAAACTAATGGCGAAACCGAGACAGATTACTTTCAACAGTTGCAACAAAAGATACAAGCGCTCAAGGGTAGAGGTGAAGAGAGGCAGGGAGAGCAGGGGAAGCAGGTTATTAACCACTCTCAACAAACCAATAACCAATAACAAAGGACAAACGACAAAGGACAAATGACTAATGACGACCTAATTTCCCGCGAAGAAGTGCTGGCTGGTTTACCTGCTAGACGCGCTCAGACTCTGCTGTTTTTAATTGAGAGTCGGACAGCGCATCTAGTAGCGCGATCGCGAGTAGAATTTTCTCTTACTGAATCAGCCGCCAAAGAACGCGATCTGGCGTTTCTAGAAGCCTTCGCCTTGGGAAATTCCCTGCCGTTTCATCCCTCGATTCAGCATTTGGAGCGCTATGCTTCTCAATGGGCATCTTTAGTACCAGAAAATCCAAAACTAAAAGCGGCTCTGTTCAAAGCGCTAAGCCAGAAATATCGCTTTAGCGAGCGATTAGTACCCGGTATTCGAGCATCCTTTAGTTTAGACGAGCCAGCAATCCGAAAAGCTTATCAAAACCAATATAAGAAACCTATAACGACTGCTTTTGTCGATCGGTTGTCTGTGAGCGAACAATTAAGCTGGAGTGCCAGCGCGATCGCCCGACGACTCGAATCGCTGCCGCCTTTCTGGATTGCCGCTTTGGTGACAGTGGCGTTAGGTCTTCCTCAAGCCTTTTTAGCCTTACCCATCGCTTGCGCCTCTATTGGCCTGTTGGCGACCTTGGTATTGTTGCTCGTGTTGGGAGCCATCAACATTATGACAATGGCTTGCATGGCAGAAGCGATCGGGCGCAGTGGCGATTTTCGTTATGGCAATGCTTTTATCAAACAATTGACAGCGAATTATTTGGGCGGTGCTGGTTCTTTTATTCTTTCGCTAGCGGTAGGCATTCGCGTCTTTTTAATCGCGCTTGCCTGTTACCTTGGCTTATCGGCGACGATGGCTGATTTTACCGCCATTCCTGCTACCATCTGGGCGGGATTGCTCTTTTGTGCTGGATTGTATCTCATCTCGCGCAAGTCTCTAAATTTTACGGTGACAGTGATGGTTATGTTGGCAGGGATTAATGTTTCCTTGCTGTTGCTTCTCGTGCTGCTTGCTTTGGGACACTTGCAACCGGACAATCTACTCTACTTCAACTTTCCTCTTCTGTCTGAGGGTTTTCATTTCCCAATGCTACAGCAGCTTTTCGGCGTAAGCTTAATGCTTTATTTCGGACACGTCTATGTGGGCGAATGTGCCAAGCTGGTGTTGCCGAGAGATCCTAGTGCTGCTTCCTTGATTTGGGGTAGCATAGCGGGGACGGCTTTTTTGACTTTTCTGTTTTGTCTGTGGGTTGTAGCGATTAATGGCGCGATCGCGCCCCAAATCCTCGCTACTCAATCGGGAACCGCCCTAGAACCATTGGCACACCAGATCGGCCCTGCTGTCAAAGTTATTGGGGCGGTCTTAGTCATCTTGCTCCTGGGAATGGCATGGATTCGCAGTTCTAGTCTTTTGGTCAACCTGGCACGAGAATGGTTTCCTGGCAAACCGCGATCGCTTTTAATACTTCCTTGCCAACAGGGAAGATTGATTTTGCAACCTCGCGGCAATTCTAGCTCTTTTGTGCGCTTGGGCATAACTTACCTGGGGTTAGCAGGCGATCGCGCAAAATTCCGTTTAGATGTTCAATCGAACGGTACTGTACGTCAAATTGAAATCGCGATTGCTCGATCTTGGGATATTAAAGAACTATTAGTGCAACTGCCTAACTTGGAAAAGCAAGGAATTGAATTGACTCTAGAAGTGCAGTCAGCCAACTCGGATAGCGCCTGTGTTAAAGTTGCTTCATCAATGGCGATCGCTTATGAAGGAACCTTAGAGACGGCTGCTAATGCTACTTCTTCTAAGCAAACAAATTCACAGCAATTTTGGACATATTTAAAAACAAAAATACATTTTTTACCATTATTAATCGTTTTTTTGCTAACTGAATCACTATTAATCTCTAATACACAATCGTTTACTAATGTCCTCAGTTTTGCTGGCGTTCTCGGCAACTCTCTTGTCGGCGGGATTTTTCCAATTCTGCTATTAGTCTCCAGTCGGCGCAAAGGCGAACTAATCCCCAATGCTGTCTGGCAACTTTTAAACCATCGCTGGTTGCTCGTCGGCATCTATAGCTTTTTCCTAGCCATTCTTTTCCTTCACGGTTTATTCATTTGGGAAAATCTTTTTGCTCGCATCAGTGCTATTGGCATTGCATGTTTATCCCTTGTTGCTACTCTAGCAATGGCTAGCAAAGGTGCATTTGCTCCGCGCACTGTAGTTGAACTGCGAGAGGAACAAGGAGGACGTACCTTCTTGAACGTGACAGCAGGTGGCAAACCGAAGACAGCACAAGTGTATCTGGGATATGTCGAAGGAGAACAACACTACCAAGCGACTACGATTGAAATTCCTTCTCTGTCGTCGTTACATTATGCCATCTTTCAATTTTCAACCAAACGGATAGAGGAATTAAAACTGTGGGCGCATCGAAATAAATTAGGCGGCGATTCTGAAAGTCTACCCGCACTACTAGAGGTGAATGGAGGACAAAAAACGATGCAATTTGACCTCAAACTTTCTGGCGGAAAAGTACTGCTTTGTCCGCTCGATCCTGAATGTCGCCTCAAGATTTCCCTAACTAACAACTAATACTAGGAGGTATTTTATGTGCAAAATTGTTTCAGTTCACTCATTCCGAGGTGGCACTGGCAAATCTAATTTGATTGCGAATTTAGCCGCGACTATGGCAATGCAAAACAAAAATATCGGCATCATCGACACCGACATTCAATCGCCAGGAATTCATGTCATCTTCGGTCTAGACGAAGATAAGATGGATCGCTCCCTCAATGATTATCTATGGGGCAACTGTCAGCTTAAAGATGCGGTTTATGATGTTGGCAATGTTTTGGAGACTCCAGAGAGAAAGACAACGAATGCAAATGGCAATCTTTATCTAATTCCTTCTAGTATCAAAGCAGGCGAAATTGCCAGAGTGTTGCGCGAAGGCTATGATGTCGGACGACTTAACGATGGCTTGCAAGAGATTATCGGCACTTTAAACCTAGATTATCTATTAATCGACACTCATCCCGGACTAAACGAAGAAACTTTGCTTTCTATTGCTATTTCTGACGTTTTAGTGGTTATCTTACGTCCAGATCGTCAAGATTTCCAGGGAACTGCCGTTACGGTAGATGTAGCTCGCAAGTTACAGGTGCCCAAGATGTTGCTGGTAGTCAATAAAGCTTTGCCTAGTCTCGACTTCGATAAGTTGCGCCAAAAGGTAGAGAAAACCTATAAAACTCCGGTTGCTGGCATCGTGCCACTGTCTGAAGAATTGGTCGAACTTGCCAGCAGCGATATCTTCTGTCTAGATTATCCCGAACATCCCTTCAGCCAAACGGTGACGGGAATTGCCAGCGAGATATTGGGCGATCGCGCTATGGTATTAACACCAGGAGCAAAAGCTTCATGAATCAACTAGCATTGCGCCAGCAAGTCCTTACCACTTATGGAGCTAGTTCCTTCGAGATAGAAGAACTTCTCGCCTACAACCATAACATTTTCGATCGCAGCAGTTTAAAACTTCCCATCCAGTTTCCGCTACCATCCGAACCCCATATCACTGCCTGGGAAGGATATGCCGCCGAAGCGAGACAAGTTGGGGCATTTGAAGCACTCAAGCGCGTTTTGGTGCAGTTTCGCTTTCCCATTGAGGAAGGGATTAGTGAGACGGAAAATTATCGCGCTGCTACCCGCAAAGGAGTTTCACTCGAAAACATTTCCGAAGCAACGGGTTTGGTTTTGCACAAACCAGAGAAGTTACAGTTGTTTGTCCATGAAAGTCTTGCGGGTGCTATCCCAGTTTTGCAAACTCCCCATCGCGAGGATTTTGTGACGTTGGTACGGGCGCTAACCATGCGTAACGAACCTAAACCCGTTCCAGCAGCAATGGGCGCTTGCATCGTTAGCGGTTTTAATAACTGGGATCGGATTCGACAGTATCGCCGACAATGGGAAACTGTAAATCCGAGCAACATTTCTGAAGCAAGCTGGTTAGAAGAATTTGGGCGATTACTCCCGCAAAAGCAGCTTTATCAAGATAGATTCATTATTTTGAGCGGCGGTTCTTATAGCAATGTTTGCGCCAGCGACATGAAACTCGACGAACTAGAATGGCGACGCTTATCCCTAACGATTCGACTGGAACACGAATGCACCCATTACTTCACCCGCCGCTTGTTTGGTTCGATGCGCAATAATCTCCTCGACGAATTAATTGCCGACTACAGGGGCATTGTAGCGGCGGTAGGATGCTATCGAGCCGATTGGTTTTTGCGCTTTCTGGGGCTGGAATCCTTTCCCGATTACAGAGAGGGAGGCAGACTGCAAAACTACCGAGGTCAGCCCTCGCTTTCCGATCGCGCTTTTAAGATTTTACAAGCACTGGTTAAGGATGCCGCCGAAAATTTACAGCGCTGCGAGCGCGAGTTAGAATCCCTTAGCGGTCAGCCTTTGATGTTAATAGCACTAACTTGTTTGACGTTGGAAGAATTGGCTAGCCCAGAGGGACATTTGCACGTTCAAAAAACGCTAGATCGATTACAGAAAATGCTTTGTATCTGCTAAAAATTATGAAAGAAGTACTTTTAAAAGAATTAAGCAACAGCGACATTGATTGGTTAATCGCCGCAGGACATCGCCAGGAAATTGACCCTGGTACTATTCTCATCCGAGCAGAAGAAGCGTGCGATCGCTTGTATATTTTACTAGAAGGAACCCTCAGCCTTAGTATTCCCGTTACCGACCAAAATCCTCTGACTCGTGCTTTTGCTGCTATAGAAAGCGTAGAAAGTTCGGGTAAGGAAATTGCTAGGCTATCAAGCGGCGAAGTTATCGGCGAGATTCCTTTTGTCGGCTTTCGTCCTATGGCTGCGACAGTGCAAGCTGTTGAAAAGTCAACTGTCATCTCAATCCCCCTCGAACCATTAGCGACGAAATTGCGGCTCGATGTTGGTTTTGCCGCTCGTTTTTATCGGGCGATCGCAATTCTCTTTTCAGATAGGTTGCAAAATGCGATCGCTCGTCTAGGTCGCACCAACCAGGTACAAGGTCAGCCGCTCAAAGACGTGCTGTGCGTGCTTGGAGATCTCAACGATAGCGACATCGATTGGTTGATGGGTGCGGGAGAAGCGCAAAGAATCCCCGCTCGTACTGTCCTCATTCGCGAGGGCGGCCCCGTCGATGCGCTGTATATAATCCTCTCTGGAACCCTGTCGATGTCAATTTCCGAAGATATGGGCAACCCTTTAACTCGTGCCTTTGCTGCTATTGA
The DNA here is from genome assembly GCA_025454425.1 of Hydrococcus sp. Prado102. Classification (GTDB taxonomy): domain Bacteria; phylum Cyanobacteriota; class Cyanobacteriia; order Cyanobacteriales; family Microcystaceae; genus Hydrococcus. The sequence goes on from JALOOL010000083.1 coordinate 10,353, forward strand.
AGGTAACGAAATTTCAGCGCGAGAGATCGCTAGGTTATCTAAAGGCGATATCGCAGGGGAAACTCCTTTTATTGATTCCCGCTTGCCTTCTACCACTATCAAAACCCTAGAAGATTCGCTCCTTCTGTCGATTCCCCGACATCATTTAGCTGCTAAATTACAGCAGGATGTAGGATTTGCTTGTCGTTTTTATCGAGTTATTGCGACGTTGGTTTCGGATAGACTCCAAGGAATGCTGAGTAAATTCGGTTATGGTCGGCGCATTTACAGTAAAGGTCAGACCTTGAATGACAAGGTTGAGTATGAGGACGAACTAAATACTGATGCTTTAGAGCGAATGGCGCTGGCTGGCACTCGATTTGATTGGATGTTAAGTCATTTGAGTACAGAGCTTCAATCTGGTCGTCGATACTCCCCCTAGCATTTGTTTCGAGCGATTAACAAGATGTTATTTACCAGAATAAACTTTTGCAAAAAGGCGATCGCGATCGAAATTCTGCAAGTACTTTGAGTTTTAGAATAGATGTAGAAAACTGCGATCGCGCGAATTTAAAGTTTGAGTTACTTGAGTAAAAGTTTATGGAAGTAGTAAATTACTCCCAAAATCAGGAAACCTATGTGATTCACGCTCCGCCGCCGACCGATCCTTCAGTCTCGCCAAGTGTGAGGAGCGAGTTTTAGCCCGTGGGATCTCCTCTAACCAAGCGAAAATTCGACCTAGATTGATAGCGGCAGCAGTCAGGATATGTTGTAAGTGAGTTTTAGCTAGACCAATATAACGGCAGTCGCGCATTTCAAAAGCGCGGATTCCTTGAGATATAGTTCCTTCAATGCCTGAACGCAGTGCATACTGCTTCTGAAACTGTTCTGTTTTTTGTCGCTCTCTAGCTTTTTGAAGAGCTTGATAATCAGATTGCACCTGTATGGTTAACCCGCGCGGGTTTGTTTTTGCACGAGTACATTGGGAACGAACCGGACAACCCAAACAATCACGCTGCCGAAATTCGACATAAATTACAGGTTTACCGTCGTCAACCACAGGGAGTAAGCGTCTACTATGAGATTGCCGACCCCATGATTTTTGACTTATGCGAATTGGTTTGCGATCGCATCAGTAACCAAATGCAACAACGCGCTAAAGAATTTGAACAGTTTACAGCCTTCACTTCCTCCTCAAAATAATTATTCAATATTTCTCTAGAGAAAGTCCTAAACTGAGACTTGAAGATTTTCTTCCCACTTGCGAGATCCTTTCTCGCGGCGAATGTCTCGCCAAATCTGAGTGGCGGCTAGCGCACCGTCGCCAGCCGCTACCAAGACCTGATTCAGCCCCACCTTTAAATCGCCAATCGCAAAAATCCGAGGGTGGGAAGTCCGACCCATCTTATCGGCGACTAGATTGCCCCTCTTTAACTCCCAGTATTAATCAAGAAGTTCATTTTATTACTCGTTTAAAAGCCAAAGCATCTGTTAAAATTTTAAAGATTTTTAGCGATAACTATTCGCTCAAAGACCGATTAATTCAACTTGGTACTGGTCGTGGTGGCGCATAAATGTATCAGATGTTACTATCGGCAAGAGTAAAAAGTGAGGAGCGATCGAGTATCTGCATGAGTAAAATCTTTAATCGATTAGGAAACTGGACAATTCCTATTATTTCTGTTGCCTCATTTGTGCCGCTTTTTTTGGCATACGGATTACCATCGAATTCACCTCCAAAAACCGAACGGGAAAATACAACCGTACCATCTTTGAGTCAAGTTTCTCCCGTTTTTGAACCACAAACAAACTCTTTTGTCAATAAAAAATTAATAGATTCTCCTACAACACCGCCACAAACATCAACCTCTCAAACTAAAAATCTTGTTAGTTCGCAGCAACTTCCTGAAAAAGCGTCCAAAGCTGCAAAAACCGCACCGTCCAAACAACCAAAACAAACCTTAACAACGAAGAAGAAAGCGCAACCTGCTGCATCTCCAGAGCTAGAAATGAAAGTAGCACTCGTGCGAGATGGAGAAAATGTCGTAGTAGGCTCGTCAACACCCGCCTCGATTGTCGATCGCAACGGTAAAGTTATCAAAACTATTGCAGCCAATCGCGCTTTAGCCGTTTATCCTAACGGTTCTTCTTTAAGATTAGATGATGCGCAATTACCTTATGCCGTTTGGCTCAAACCTAGTGCAGGAGGCTTTATTGCTGTCGGCGATCGCTGGTATCGAGGTAAATTATTGCTGGTTTCCCAAGGCAATACTTTACACGCGGTTAACTATGTCAATTTAGAAGAATATCTCTACAGCGTCGTTGGTAGCGAAATGCACGCCAACGAATCGATTGAAGCACTCAAAGCCCAGGCGATCGCGGCTCGTTCTTATGCACTCGTCCATGCCATTCGTCCCGCAAGCGAATGGTATCATTTAGGCGCTACCCAACGCTGGCAAGCTTATAAAGGAGTGAGTACGGAGTATAGCACCACTCACCAAGCCGTTAACGAAACAGCAGGGCAAATTCTCAGCTACAACGGCGGAATTGTTGAGTCTCTTTATGCTGCTACCGACGAAATCGTCTCTAGGGTTCATCGAGGCGTAGGAATGAGCCAAACGGGGGCTTACGAGCTAGCCTCTCAAGGTTATAATTACCAACAAATTCTTAATCGATATTATCCTGGTGTCGGTTTAGCGCGGCTAGTCGCTCAGTAGATTTTTGTTGTTTCGGGAACTTCGCTATTTATCATTCGGTTGTACCGACTTCTGACCTAATAGACAACTTTCTATGATAAGAGTAGATAAAGTTCTAAATCGACAACTTTTTGGAGTCGTTAATATACCTCATGCCTAATTTATCCGATCGCATCGATAGATTTGTAGATAATTCTGAGAGCGAAAAAAATGGATTGTTGCACTACATCCAATCTCTATCGCCAGAAACAATCGCTCAGATGTCTCAACCCAAACCTGAAGTCGCTCGGATTATCGAACGGGATTTAAGACAAATGTTAGGAATCCTGCCAGCAGAACATTTTGATATCGATATTACGACTTCTCGCGAAGAACTCGCACATATCCTTACAGAGGCGATGCTGAGGGGCTATTTTCTCTATAATGCTCAACAACGTATGGCGATCGAAAATACCAGTCAAAGCGAAGAGTAAAAAAGTTAAGCATCTTGCCCGCGCGAGCAAGATGCCCGCATTACTTAGTGGGAGTAGTAGGGGCGCACGCCATGCGCCCCTACAAGTCACTGAATTAATACTCTGGTACGCTGGAATCGACTTCTTTACTCCAAGCAGTAATTCCACCTTTAACGTTGGTTCCGACGATGCCAGCTTCTTTAAGGATGCCTAATGCCTTAGCAGACCGTCCTCCCATCTTACAATGAGCGATTAAACGATGACCGTTGAGTAATTCTTTCACCTTCTCAACACCCGAACCATTTTCGATATCGGGTAAAGGAACTAAAATCGCACCAGGTATTTTAGCAATTTGATATTCGTTGGGATTGCGAACGTCAATCAAAACGTAATCGTCTGCATCGCTGTCGAGGAGTGCTTTTAACTCCTGAACGGTCATTTCTTGCATTTCCATCTGCTGTTTTGCCTCCTGTGCTTTTGCTTGGGGAATACCACAGAATTGTTCGTAGTCGATGAGTTTTTCAATTGGGGCACGTTTGGGATTGGGTCGCAATTTTAATTCCCTAAACGTCATATACATGGCGTTGTACACCAATAAGCGTCCGCTTAGCGTATTTTCCACGGATACGCCCAATATAATTTTAATCGCTTCGGTGGCTTGAATAGTACCGATAACGCCGCACAGAACGCCTAAAACGCCACCTTCTGCACAAGATGGGACTTCTCCTGGCGGTGGCGGTTCGTCAAATAGGTCGCGATAATTTGGCCCGTCTTGATAGTTAAAAACGGTTGCTTGTCCGTCAAAGCGCAAAATAGACCCATAGACGTTGGGTTTACCTAACAAAACGCAAGCATCGTTGGTGAGATAGCGAGTCGGGAAGTTATCCGTCCCATCGATGACAACATCGTAGGGTTTGAGGATGTCTAAGGCATTCTCGGCAGTAAGGCGGGTTTCGTATAAATCGACTTGACAGTAGGGGTTAATTTCGAGGATGCGCGTTTTTGCCGATTGAATTTTCGGTTTTCCTACCCAAGAAGTCCCGTGAATGACTTGACGCTGTAAGTTGGAACTATCGACGATATCAAAATCGACAATGCCAATACGCCCGATTCCCGCCGCTGCTAAGTACAAAAGTAAAGGAGAACCGAGTCCACCCGTTCCAATACAAAGAACACTGGCAGCTTTTAGGCGTTTTTGACCTTCTAGCCCTACTTCTGGCAAAATAATATGTCGAGAATATCTTTGATACTCTTCTTTAGAAAGTTCTATTTCTTCTAGATTGGGATTTAGCATAGTAATTGCTCGATAGGAATTAGCAATTTTTTTAGAAAGGCACAGAAAGACTATTTTGACACTCCATCGCCATTTTCAGGCGAGGATTCTTGCTTCACCGAGTCCACTTACCACAACCTAGTCACCCAGATTATGCCAGAGATGGTTCTCTCCCCAAGCTTTCACTCCATTTCAGAAGTCTGTTTGGGTATGCCCTACCCTACAGTTTTAAACCTTAAACTTTGGTTTTCTGGTACTTGTTGCATGAAGATTTTACCTAGCAGTGCTTTTCCTGCTAGAACCTTATATCTTCAGTTTTCAAGGTGCGTTAGTCTCTCGACTACTGGGTGTTTTAAGAGGTTGAATACCCTATCCTCTGTCTTAAATAATACCTTAAATGATATTACGAGTATTGTTGTCACGCGATCGCCCTAACGACGATGCTGTCTTAACCTTCTATGGTTCATTGGTTAAGATTTCTTCGCTTTGGAATTGATGCGTCTCGTCTAGCGTCCAACTGCGTATATCTTGGGCGCGTCCTTGTTGTACGGATACAATAATATACGAGTATTGCTGCCATGCGATCGCGCGATCGAACTCAGAAGGGATAGCCGGATGGTCTGGGTGCGAATGGTAAATACCAATTATAGATAAATTGCGATCGCGTGCTTCTTTTTGAAGCTTCAACAAAACTTCTGGGGCAATACTAAAGCGATTTCGTTTACTTCCCGTTTTTATTGGCAATAATTCCGTTAATTCTACTTCCCAGCTATTTTCTGTCTGTCTGACTTCTACTATTAGTTTATCGCGATCGGCTATTCTACCGAGCAGCAAACCGCAGCATTCTTCTGGATAGGTATTTTCTGCATGATGGCGAATTTGTTCGATTTGTTCTATGCCAATTCGTATTGCAACCATGAATCAGTTTATTTTCCTAGTTTAATTGCTAATTGCCTCTCATTACTTCCAGATAAATATGCTCTAATTGTACTGATTGTCGCGAAATAGAATTAATAGATATTCCTTCAAAGTAAGTCAAAATTTCTTTTAATTCTAAAGGTTTTGGCAGCCAAAAAGCGAGATCGTTTCCATAACGTCGATGAGTAAATCCAAGCTGAGTAGCAAGCGCGATCGCAGCGTCTTCTTGTTCGGTTTCAATCGTAATAATTTCTTGTGCCGGAATATATTTTCGCAGTTCGTCTAAACTACCTTGAGCAATAATTTGTCCTCCTTTTAATATGCCAATTCTCTGACACAAGCGTTGTGCTTCGTCTAATAAATGCGTCGTTAACAAAATTGTCATTCCTTGACTTTTTAGCTGCCAGATTAAATCCCAAATTTCATAACGAGTTTCTATATCTAATCCCGTTGTTGGTTCGTCTAATATTAATAGTTTTGGTTGATGCACTAAAGCTACAGCAATATTCATTCGTCGCTGCATTCCACCACTGAGAGTTTCTATCGGATTTTTAGCTCTTTCTAATAAATTAACTGCTGTTAGCGATGTTTCTATTTGTTGGCGGCATTTTTGACCCGTCAAACCATAAATTTGCGCGTAAAATTTGAGGTTTTCTTCGCAGGTCAAAGTTTTATACAATAGGTTTTCTTGAGGAGCAATACCGATCGAACTTTTGGTAGCTTCTGAAACCGGGCGATCGCCAACCAAAATATCTCCGCTATCGGCTTTGAGGAGATTGCAAATAATATTAATTGTTGTAGTTTTACCTGCTCCATTTGCTCCCAGCAATCCATAAATTTCGCCAGGTTGGATTTGAAAAGTTAAATTATTTAAAACTTGACGGTTGCCGTAGGTTTTATTTAAATTTTGAATTTTTAGCATCTAAAAATTTTACAATCGTCTTTCAACTATTAACATACTTCGATAAGAAAGCCATCCTAAAACGATAGTTACTAAAGCAAAAACGCATAAAAAGACAAAATGAGAATTAATCTTTGATAATGTATCTCCATTAGCCCAGACAGCAACTAACGATTCATTCATATGATAAATCGGATTAAATTTAGCGACTTCTAGTAAATTTTCGGGAAATAAAGAAGTTGGTAAAAAGGCTCCTCCTAAAATAAGTAAAGGTACGCCAAAGGTAGCGACTAAAGCATTAACATCTTCGGTACGCCTTGCTAATTGCGTTCCTAAAATAAAACCTACGCCAACATAAGCGATAATACTTAAAAAAATAATCGACAATCCTAATCCAATAGAACCATCAAATTTTGCTCCAATTGAGGTCGCGATCGCATACACTAAAATTGCTTGTCCAACCCCTATAAAACAATGAGCAAAAAAGATTCCTAGAAAATAAGACGTTCCACTTAACGGCGAAATAAATAACCTTTTTAAAGTTTTTTGTTCTCTTTCTGAGACGACAGTAGCAACGCTACCGCCCAAACAACTAAAAAACAAAGCCGCACCGACTAACGTTGAAGGAGCGGAAAATTCCATCGCTTCAGCCAGAGAAAGTTTTGCCCTTTCCGCTAAGATATATCCATTCAAAAATAAAACAGAAACGGGAAAAATACACCAAAAAATTAAGCTGCGTCGCCGCCGCAATAATTCTGTCAAAATTCTTTGAGCTACTGCTATTGTTTCGCGCCAATATTTCACGATAATTTTATCGATAATGCCTAATAAAGTATCGATTTATAAGAGACTTTTTGTTGATATTCTGAATTCAACCATGCTTGAAAAAGTTCGTTAAGAATGCGCTGTCGCATTTGGTCGTCTAATTGTGCAGATAAGTATTTCTCTAAGCGCAGAACAATCCACCAATCGCCTACGCGAGTCGGGGGAATAAGTTGTCCGGGACGAGTCGCGCTTAACATTTGAGCGATTTTGGGATGGGGAACGTTGAGTTCGACAGGCCCGATTAACCCGCCTGTTTCTGCTTCTGTTCCTTCAGAATATTTCCTAGCTAATTCAGTAAAGCTTGTTTCTCCTTCTTGAATGCGAAAAAAAAGTTCTTGTGCGATGCCTGCATCTTTACTGCGAATGAGAGAATAGACGACGCGATCGAGTTGTCGCTTACTCTGTAGAAATTGAGACTCTACTTGGCTTCCCCAGGTTTCCTGCTTGTATTTTTCTAGTTTAATCTCTCGCATCACGAGGCGATCGAGTTGGTCGGGGGTCATGCCGTGATGTTTTAACCACAGCTTAATTTGGGCTTCTGTGGTAATTTGATATTGCTGATAAAATCTTTGCCTAGCTAGCGTTTCTTCTTCGTTCGTGCATTCGATATTGGCGATCGCGCGTTCGATTATCACTTCTCTTGCTAGTTGCGGCAGCATCCTATACTGTGCCAACAGAGGAAATAAATCTTCATCGTTAAGTTCTAGTTCGCCAATTTGGATTACGAGACTCATTCTTGCATTTCCTAGTTAAATAAAAATATAGATTAGTTGTTAAATTATAAAGCGATTTGACCTTCTAGAGTACTTGCCCAAAGCCACTCTCTTAATTAATGCGACTGACTTTTAGACAATTTTTCTTTAGTTTAAAATAGAAATTGTAATAATCTTAAAAACTATACAATAAAAATTCAAAGATTTGTTGCCAATCTTTTTAGATAAATTATCGAGAACAATTTTGAAAAGATGAGTCCTAGAAAAAGCGATCGCACCAGTTAAGTCTGGCGCTTAGGGCGGTTTCATTATTGCTTTTGCTAAGATAGCGATCGAAACTATAAAAAATAAAAGCGTTTTTCACAACGACTAAAATATCGTGTTAAGCATATGAAGTCTTCTAAGCTGTCGCGTCAATTAACCTCACACCTGATTTCTCTATTACTGGGCATAATGTTATGTTTTGGTGGCTTCCGAATGTTATCGTCGGTTGCCGAACCCGTAGCAACACCACCACAAAACCAAAATCTAGTTTCTCAAGCTGTGTCAGCCGTTCCCGTTCCCATCAGCGAGAATAGTTTCGTAGCAGCAGCGGTTAATCGAACGGGAGCAGCAGTCGTCCGCATCGATACAGAAGCAGTGGTAACGCGGCGATTAGATCCTATGTTTGACGATCCCTTTTTCCGAGATTTTTTTGGCGATCGCTTTAGAATGGCTCCCCAGCAACAGCGAGTCGCCGGTCAAGGTTCGGGATTTATTATCGATCGCTCTGGCGTAATTCTAACCAATGCCCACGTCGTCAGTAATGCCGATAAAGTAACGGTCACGCTCAAAGATGGACGTACTTTTAACGGACAAGTCAGAGGAAGCGACGAAGTAACCGACTTAGCAGTTGTTAAAATCAACCCTCAAGGAGGCGATTTACCCGTAGCAACCCTAGGAGATTCTGGCAAAGTGCAGGTAGGAGATTGGGCGATCGCAGTCGGCAACCCAGTCGGACTTGACAATACTGTCACTCTCGGCATTGTTAGCACGATTAGTCGTTCTGCCGCTAAAGCAGGGATTCCCGACAAACGATTGGACTTTATTCAAACCGACGCAGCTATTAACCCCGGTAA
>JALOOL010000379.1 GCA_025454425.1 Hydrococcus sp. Prado102
TGTTTCGTAAGCTTTGTTGCCAGGTGGCTTATAAGGAACTGTGTTGGAAAGTAAAACGCGATCGCAAATCGAGTCTAGATCTTTTCTTCCTTTGGGTTTTTGGTTGTGCATCGCTAAGAAAAACCCTTCTCGCACCATTGTACCTGCCGCACCAATCAACGGTTGTCCGGCTTTAACTTCATCTTTGCCCAAATCCCGACCGAAAAAGCACAATTTACTTTTTAGATTACCAGCATAGAGAACGGGTTGCGTAGGTTCTTTCCCAAGCATTTTGTAAACATCTACATCAATGGGAAACGGTTCTCTTTCTGCTTCTTGTCTTACTTGTTGTATTAAAGTTTCTATATCTGACATCGGAATTGAATCTAGTCGTAACTACTAAGCTCGTTAAATATAACTCGCACTCAAGCCTTTTCCAACATACCATTGTTAGAAAAAATTCAAAGCGCGATCGCCCCCAAAAATTAAATATTTATCGATCGCTTATCTCACTCGCACGTCATTGGATTTATCCCAATGAAGAGGCTTATCTGACTTGGGAAAGGGAGCCTCTGGAACTTGTCCCACCGAAACGCCATACTTCCAATCGGGCGGACAAATGGCAATATAACGCGCATATCCTCCCAAACCGCCCTTAAACTTGGGATAGCCGATCGCGACTAGCGCCCCCGTTTCTGGGACTAAATCTAAATTTGCGACTCCTTCAGCTTGGGTATAGCCATTATTTAAGAGCCAGTCTTCGCCTTCTAGGGTTGGCGTACTATCGGTATCGAGCGGCTCGTGACCGTGAAATAAAATGTTTCGCTCTAAATGCAGAAATTTGAGCGCTTCGAGCGATACGCCAGGAAATTTAGTTCTTTTCGCCAAGTCGGGATTAGGCCATTCCTTAGACCAATCAGAGCGCACAAAAACCACCGAGCCTTCGGGAATTTTACCGTGTTTCTTCTCCCAAGCTAGAATATCCTCAACCGCAAGATGATAATTGGGGTCTTGAGCGACTTTATCTTGCATAGGAATGACGACGAGCGGACGCAGGGTATAAGTTGCAGGAAGTTCGTCGATCGCGGGATAATAGGGATTCCAATGAGCGGGCGGATCTAGTTGAGTGCCGAGTTGGTCGGTCGATAGATCGTAATGGGTAGCCTCGAAGCCATCATCTTTATACGTATAGGGTTGACCTGTCTCCGGTTTTACGGTCGGCTCGAATTTTGACGCTCCAAACCCCGCCCAGACGGGAATTGAAGGCGCGATCGCGTGGGTGAGATCGACATACTTTGCCTTCTCAAACGACTGTTGATACACTTGCCATAAAGGAGGCAAAGTGGGCTGTGCTGCGTTTGCTGAAAAAGAAATAATCGCGATCGTTAACGCCGCTAAACTAACAAAACTACAAAATCCTATAAAAACGCTTTTGGTAAAGTATTTAACGCAAAATTTCGTCTTAATCATCGAATAAATTCAATTTTTATCCACTAATTTCACGTCACCATCTTTTTGTCAATGATTTGTTAAAAAAAATTAAAGGGCGCACGCCATGCGCCCCTACACACTGTTAATTGTGGTTGAACTGTTCTCAACTCGCTTGAATTATAAGGGCGCACGCCATGCGCCCCTACAAATTGCCGATCGCTGAATTAAACGGCTTGTGGTTGACCTTGCGGCTGGAATTGGAACAGAGAGTAAACGACATTGCGACGAATGTCGATCATCATCTCTAAGAACATTTCGTAGCCTTCCTGCTTGTACTCGATTAAGGGGTCTTTTTGTCCGTAACCGCGCAAACCAATCGATTCGCGCAAAGCATCCATTGCTTGCAAGTGTTCGCGCCAGAGAGTATCGATTTGCTGCAAAATGAAGAAACGCTCGGCTTCGCGCATTAGTCCGGGACGAATGCGATCGACTCGATCCTCTTTAATGTCGTAGGCTTTGCGGACTTCCTCGTGTAAGAAGTTTTTCATCTCGCCAACCGTCATATCTGCGACATCTGAAACTTCCACATCTTCGAGGAGATAAATAAACTCTTTGGCTTTATTGACGAGATTTTCTAAATCCCATTCTTCGGGCGGGAGATCGGGATTGACGTAAGCATCGACGATTTCGTCCATCGTTTTCTCGGCGTATTGAAGCACTTGTTCTTTGAGATCCAACCCTTCCAATACCCGACGGCGTTCGGCATAAATCGCCCGACGCTGGTTGTTCATTACCTCGTCGTACTCGAATACTTGTTTGCGGATGTCGTAGTAGTAAGTTTCGACTTTCTTTTGCGCCCCTTCTAACGAACGAGTCAGCATACCGGATTCGATGGGCATATCTTCTTCTACTTTAAACATATTCATCAAACCCGCCACGCGATCGCCGCCAAAGATGCGCAACAAGTTATCTTCCAAACTCAAGAAGAACCGAGTCGAACCGGGGTCGCCTTGACGCGCCGCCCGACCTCGCAATTGATTGTCGATACGTCGAGATTCGTGGCGTTCGGTTCCGATTACGTGCAGTCCGCCCATTTCTACGACATCGCTATGTTCTTTATCGGTAAAGCGATCGTATTCTTTGCGAATGAGCTTGTAAACTTCGCGAAGTTTTTGGATGACGGGATCGTCGGTTGGTGCATTTTCCCCCGCGATCGCAATTTTCTCTTCGGCTTCCAATTCGGCGAGACTTTGCTCTCCATACTGGTCAACCGCAAACTTCACCACCTCTTTAAGCATATTTTGAGTCTCTTTCGATAACTCAGTCGGGAAAATCTGAGGCGATGCTTTCCAGGTTTTCGCTTTCTTTCCACCCCCAAATCCTTGCGCGCGGTTGCGTCCGCCGCCAACACCTGGTACGCCAACGGCGAGTTCGTCGTCTTCGGGTCGAACGATTTTGGGCATCAAATACTCGCGGATCTTCAAACGCGCCATGTAGTCGGAGTTACCGCCCAAAATAATGTCGGTTCCGCGTCCAGCCATGTTAGTCGCAATGGTAAGCGCGCCTTTTCGTCCTGCTTGAGCGACAATTTCTGATTCCCGTTCTACGTTTTCGGGACGCGCGTTGAGCAAGTTATGAGCGATTTTTTTCTCTTGAAGCAAGCGCGAGAGCAATTCGGATTTTTCGACGCTAGTCGTCCCAACCAGTACCGGACGACCTATTTTATTCATTTCTTCGCATTCTTCGGCGACGGCTTTCCATTTTGCGATTTCAGTTTTATAAACGACATCGGCTAAGTCGTAGCGTCTAGAAGGTCGGTTGGTCGGGATAATCGTAACCTGTAGGTTATAAACCTTTTCTAATTCGGTTTCTTCAGTCTTCGCCGTCCCCGTCATTCCTCCTAGTTTGGGGTAGAGTAAGAAAAAGTTTTGATAAGTAATAGTGGCGAGCGTTTGAGTTTCATTTTGAATTTCTACCCCTTCTTTAGCTTCGATCGCCTGATGCAATCCATCGCTCCAACGTCTTCCTGGCAATACCCGTCCGGTAAATTCGTCTACAATGACTACTTCGTCGTTGCGGACGATGTAGTTTACATCTTTGGTAAACAGTTCTTTTGCTTTGATAGCATTAAAAATATAGTGCGCCCAAGGATTTTCTTGGTCGTATAAGTCATCAACTTCGAGCAGTGTTTCGGCTTTTTCAAACCCTTCATCGGTCATCAAGACGTTACGCGCTTTTTCATCGACTTCATAATCGCCCGGTTCGCTTTCGCTGACCTGCTTGACCATTTGTTGGGCGATTTGAGCAGCTTTGATATATTTTTCTGTCGGACGTTCGATTTGTCCTGAGATAATTAATGGCGTTCTTGCTTCGTCGATCAATACCGAGTCTACTTCGTCAATGACGCAGTAATTAAAAGGACGCTGTACGACTTCGCTCATCGAGGGAGCCATATTATCCCGCAGATAATCGAAACCGAGTTCGCTGTTAGTTGTATAAGTAATATCGCAGGCGTAGTTTTTCTTTCTTTCTTCTGGATTCATTCCGCCTTGGATCAAACCTACGCTCAATCCCAGAAAACGATGGACTTGTCCCATCCATTCAGCGTCGCGGCGAGCTAGATAATCGTTAACGGTTACGATATGTACGCCTCTACCCGTCAACCCATTGAGATAAGCAGGAAGCGTCGAAACGAGGGTTTTACCTTCCCCTGTTTTCATCTCGGCAATTTGACCTTTATGCAAAACGATACCGCCTAATAGCTGTACGTCAAAGTGGCGCATTCCTAAGACGCGAATCGAGGCTTCCCGAACTACGGCAAAGGCTTCGGGTAAAATATCTTCTAAAATTTCTTCGCGTTCGCGATCGTTTCTCGCTTTATCGAGTTTTTCTCGAAATTCTAATGTTTTCTTAGGTAGTTCTTCATCTGAGAGCTTTTTAATATCTTCTTCTAAAAGATTGATTTCGGTAACGAGCGGCTGTAATTTTTTAATTTTACGTGCGTTAGGATCGCCCAGTAAGGTTTTTAGCATAGCGTTTTTGGATCGGTTATCGGTTATCGGTTCGGTTATCAGTTATCAGTTATCAGTGCTAAAGGCAGGGCATATTAAGTTTTAATTGAGGATAAATTTAGCGCGATCTGAGTTTAGCGATTGGCGATTCGCCTTATCTTCTCAAGCTAACCCTAACCGATTTAACTGACTCAATGTTATTTGTGAAATCGCTCGATGACCGAGGATTATTAATAATAGTATCATTTTCTCATTTTTCCATCGTTAGGGATATCCCCCGATCGCCTAAATTATAGTTATCTAGGCTTTCTTGAAATAGCCCTGGGGGACATAGGGGGCGAACTCCCGAACCCCTGAACTACCAAAACTTATCTAAGTTTTCCAACGGTTAAGGACATCTTTGATTAAAACTTCTTGAAGCCAAATTTCTCCGACGATCGCGAGGGGAAAAGCGAGCAATAATCCTAAAAAACCGAAGAAAGTTGCAAAAATCAATTGTGTAAGTAAGGTAATAGCAGGAAAGAGCGAGATTGGTTGTTTGATGACGAGGCGAGTAAGTAACTGAGAGTCTATTTGTTGGATGATGATGTAAAAGATTAGCACGAATAACGCTTTCCAAGGATTTTCTAAAAGTGCGATCGCCATTGGCGGAATGACGCTTAAAGCCGGCCCGATATTGGGAATAAAAGTAAATAAACCTGCGATAGTCGCTTGAGAAAGCGCCAAAGGAATTTGCATTACCAGTAAGCCGATAAAACTGAAAATGCCAATCAGCAGCATATTAAAGAAGATAGCAGCCAGCCACTTTTGTAGGGCGCGATCGCACAAAATTAAAATGGCATCGACTCGCCGCCGATAAAATGAAGGAAATAAACGAATAAACCCCTGGCGATAAGAATGGGGGTCGGCAAGTAGCATAAAAGTTAGCACTAACAAAAAAAGTAAGCTCAGCGGAATACCAAGCGAACTGTAAAAAAAGCTCAATCCTCGTCCGGCTATTTGATTGACTAGCGGCTGTAATTGTTGGGTTAGCTGTTGCAGGGTTGGTAAAGCTTGGATGAGTTCGGGATCGAGACGAGTGGCTAATTCTTTTATCCAAGCAATTAATGCTTCGATTCCTTGGG
>JALOOL010000380.1 GCA_025454425.1 Hydrococcus sp. Prado102
TTCAATCACGCCTTCGCCAAACCCTTTATTTGGAAGTTTGAGGGGTTTGAGTAAATGATTTTGAAGCTGGTCATTTATTTCTGCCGTACTGCACTAGTACGATAAGTTCTTGTTTGCGATAAACGCTTTCTTGTAATAGTTTTAAGGCAGCGCGGCGATCGCGTAAAATTGGTTGATGCAGGGAGCGATGACAGGAAATTAATGCTGGCAATTGCGCGAGTAAAACCTCTGCTCTTTGTACGTTAGAAGCTTCTGACGAAAGTTCGTCGAGAATTTGAACTTCTTCTTGAGGCGCGATCGAGTATTGTCGGCGCAGATCCCGAATCGTTGCGGAATTTTCCTGCAATAATTGCTCGACACTGCTGTTATCTGCCTGTCGCTGTTGCAGCAGCATCAATCTTTCTAACGACTTGCGATAGCCACTCAAGCGGATCTGATTTTCTAAGCTGCGCTGGCGGTTGGGATCGAGCAATTGAGGATCTTCAATCCCCAACTCTTCTAAGACTTCGCGGTGTTCGTCATCGGTAATGCTCAATTCTTGGCGCATTTGTTGAAGCACTTCTAAGCTACTGGAGTAGTTAACATAGCCTTCTTCGAGCATTTCTCGTACTACGCCTTTGTAAGCTTGATGTCGTTTTTCTTTGGTAAAACCTGGAAGTACTTTCGCCAAAACGTAAACCTCATGAATATTAAGATCGCCTAAAGAACGACCTTCCATAAATTGCGAGACGTTAAGCTGCAATTTCTCTAATTGCTTGCGGAAACGGCTAGCAAGGCTTTCTCTAGAATAAAGATCGGGTGTGCGCCGCCAAGTTTTGTAAACCCAAAGCGTACTCAGCAATACTAACCCCAAATCGTAAGTATATTGCACCCACAACGGCATTAACTGAACTAGCGGACGACCGCCGAAGATGAAAAAGAAGTTAAAAATAATAAAGGTACTCAGGGTAAAGATTCGATGTCGAATTATCTCTGAGGTTAGGTTTGGATAATGCTTGCGGCTATAGGATTTGATGCGTCCTTCAATAACTCGTCCCAACCAGTATCCAAGCGCCGTAAACCCGCCTAACGTCAAAGGGACGGCAAATAGTTTCGGCACGTTAATCGCGCTTCCAAACAGGTAAAATCCAGGACTGAGAAGCGAAGCTAGCTGGTCGGTTTGTCTTGCCCAAGCGCCGGAAAAGTAATAGTCCCAATTACCCGCATATAAATAATAATAAACAAAGTAGCCAACGACTAAGCCAAAATAGCCGTAGCGCAGGAAAGATGCGTTGGATTTATTGAGTCCGTCCCAATACGATCGCTCGGAATCGATATCGATACAAGGATTTTGGCAAGCTACGCAAGCGCTTTGTTCTTTTCCTTCGGGCAAGACGATGCGGCACATCGATTGGGTAATGTTAGAATCGCTCATATGAGCTTTACTGCTCAACAGTCCGCCCGGTTCGCTGTAGATGCTTTGTACTGGAGACATGGGACAGAAATAATTGCACCAAGATTTTCCGCCGTAGAGATAGCCAACGGTTATCGCCGCCGCGATGGTAAACAGCAGCCATAATGAGAGAACGAGGCGATCGGCGTTGAAAAATAAGATTCGTCCGCACAATCCGACAAATAACCAGCCGAATTGAAGATAGAGATAGTTTTTTCCCAACCAGGAATCGGGTTTTACTTTCGCGAGTTCGTAGCGTACTTTTCCCGTTTTGGCGTTTTCTCGTTTGAATTGTCGCTGTCGTCCCAAGGCGCGCGGAATCTGGGACAAAAACGAAAGCGGACAAATCCGCCGCCATACTTCATGTCCGAATA
Organism: Hydrococcus sp. Prado102; assembly: GCA_025454425.1. Classification (GTDB taxonomy): domain Bacteria; phylum Cyanobacteriota; class Cyanobacteriia; order Cyanobacteriales; family Microcystaceae; genus Hydrococcus. The sequence goes on from JALOOL010000380.1 coordinate 1,807, forward strand.
CTAACAAAATAAAAATGGCTGCCGGAACGATCGCGCCCCAAAATATCGTCGTACCCAGGGGATAGGGTTGTTCTGACAAGCAGTTTCCTTGCACCCGAACGCAAGTATCGGGCAATCGCAAGGGACTCCAAGGATGGTTAGGCTCGGTTAGCGCCACCGTCCAAGGATCGTAAAATAGAGATGCAATTACGAGTAGCCATGCAATCGTTAGTACCCATCGCACTCGGTGCATTTGTCGCTCGGACACTTGAGTAGACATAATATTTTTAGGGAAAAGGGAAAAAGGGAAAGGGAAAAGGAGAAAGGGAAATTTTTAACTTAGTAAAGGCACGGAACGATATATCGCTTTTCTACCATCCATCAAAATTACCTTGACATAGCCATAGATTACTTAAAGCAATTTCATCATCAAATTATGCCGTATTTTCAAGTTTAGACGAAGCTAATCGCCATTGAGGTCGAACTGCTTGAGAACGTCGAACGTTATAAAATAGAGCTTAAATCTGCCAATCCCTTAAAAGTTGCGATCGCTCAAAAAATGCAAATCAGAAGAAGACAGCCCAATCCCTCAGTTGAAGTCGCCAATCTAAGCTATACCGTTAAAGTTCAAGATGAACAACCCAAGCATATTTTAGAAGAGATTGTTTGGTATAAAGAGAAAGAAGTCGATCGCCTGCGCGATCGCATTCCTTTACTCGAATTGCGCAAGCAGGTTCAAGATTTACCGCCACCTCGCGACTTTATTGCCGCAATTAAGCAAGGAAAGACGCAACCTGCATTGATTGCAGAAGTTAAAAAGGCTTCTCCGAGTAAAGGAGTTATTCGAGCAGATTTCGATCCCGTTGCGATCGCGCTTGCTTACGAACGAGGTGGCGCAAGCTGTCTGTCGGTACTCACGGACGAGAAATTCTTTCAAGGAAGCTTTGAAAATCTGGCCCTAGTCCGTCAAACGGTCGATTTACCCTTGTTATGCAAGGAATTTATTATCTATCCTTACCAAATCTATCTCGCTCGTACTAAAGGTGCAGATGCCGTCTTGCTCATCGCTGCCATTTTGAGGGATAAAGATCTGCAATATTTCGTCAAAATTATTAATGCGTTGGGAATGACTGCTTTGGTTGAAGTTCATACCTTAGAAGAGTTGGATCGAGTCTTGGCGATCGAAGGCGTGCGATTAATAGGAATAAATAATCGCAATTTAGAAGATTTTTCTGTCGATTTACAAACCACAAGTCAATTGATAGAAGCGCGACGAGACGTATTGCAAGAGAGAAGAATATCAATCGTCAGCGAATCTGGTTTGCATACAAAAGAGGATATAAAATTAGTCAGAGAAGCGGGAGCAAATGCAGTTTTAATCGGAGAATCGCTAGTCAAACAAAACGATCCCAAAGACGCGATCGCATCCCTTTTTGCGACTTAAAACCCAGGAAACAGAACAGTCATACTTCTAAATTTCAGACAATCTTGGCAATTTAAGAACGCGACCGTTAAAATTTTTATTCAGTCATGATGAAAAACTCGATCTATCTTTAACAGATGTGTCAACTAAATTACAAGCTTTTAATTTGTAATTAATGCTGGCTTTTTTTACTTTATCGTAGGTTTTATGGAACCCCTTCCCCTTCCTTCTCACGTTCACTATGAATTACTACTTCAATTGTTAGAACGTAAAACTTTATCTGCTGCTAATCAAAATCCGATGTTAAGGGAACAGGTTCAGCAACTGATCGTGACTTTACGCAAAGCCTTGGCGCAACAAAAACAATTAGAAGCCACTTGCCAACAAACCTACGTGTCATTCGAGCATCGTTGGTCGCTTAATAACGTGCGTCCGGAAAAATCCTCCGATTTACTTGCCACTCAAACAAAACCGCTTGAAGAATCTTAAGCTAACATTTAATAATTTGGGAGTTGAACTATTTTTGTTTTAATAGTGAAGTTGGCACGAGTAAATTTTTGCACTTATTCTTAATTGTCAGTCAAAAACAAACAGGATAAGATAAAAAACTTCCCACTTAAATTAAGCATTAATCTAGAACGATCGCGAGACAGGAGAATGTCATGGAAGACAAAAATATGCTGATGATTCCGGGGCCTACGCCAGTTCCCGAAAAAGTTTTATTGGCGATGGCAAAACATCCCATCGGTCATCGAAGCGGAGATTTTAGCAAAATTATCGCAGAATTAACCGAAAATCTCAAATGGCTGCACCAAACCCAAAATGATGTCCTGATGTTAAATGTCAGTGGAACTGGGGCAATGGAAGCAGCGATAATTAATTTCTTAAATCCTGGCGATCGCGTTTTGGTAGGCAATAATGGTAAGTTTGGCGATCGCTGGGCGAAAATGAGTAAAGCGTTTGGCTTATCGGTTGAAGAAATTACGGCTGAATGGGGCAAACCCCTCGATCCAGAAGCCTTTCGCGAAAAATTAGAAGGCGATCGCGACAAGCATATTAAAGCGGTTATTATTACTCACTCAGAAACTTCGACGGGCGTTCTCAACGACTTAGAAACCATCAACAAACACGTCAAAAACCACGGACAAAGCCTGATTATCGTCGATGCCGTCACCAGCTTGGGCGCAACCAACGTTCCTATCGACGCATGGGGCTTAGATGTCGTCGGTTCGGGTTCGCAAAAAGGTTATATGATTCCCCCAGGATTGGGTTTTGTTTCCGTCAGTGCAAAAGCGTGGAAAGCTTACGAATCGGCGAAAATCCCTCGTTTTTACCTGGATTTAAAGAAATACAAAAAAGCCACCGACGAAAATAGTTCTCCCTTCACGCCACCCGTCAATCTCATGTACGGGTTGCAAGCTTCTTTAAAAATGATGAAAAACGAAGGGTTAGAAAGTATTTTTGCCCGTCACAAACGCATAACGCAAGCAACAAGAGAAGCGGTTAAAGCAATGGGATTGCCATTATTTGCTTCCGATGAAGCCGCTAGCAATGCTATCACCGCAGTCGCACCGCTAGGAGTAGAAGCCGAAAAAATTCGTTCGGTGATGAGAAAACGCTACGATATCGCCCTAGCAGGCGGACAAGACCATCTCAGCGGCAAAATCTTCCGCATGGGTCATTTAGGCTTTGTTAGCGATCGCGATATCTTAGCAGCCATTTCTGCCCTAGAAGCTACTTTAGTTGAGTTGGGATATGATGGCTTTACGCTTGGCGCTGGCGTAGCTGCTGCTGCTAGAGTCTTTGCTCAAGCTTAAAAATTGGCGATTGACGAATTTGTAATTTTCATGTATGACAAGGGGATTTCTTAGAGAAAAGAGAAATGGGTAAAGAAGAAAAGATAGATAAAAGTTTTACCCTTTACCCTTTCCCCCTTACCCATTCCCCAAATAAAAGAAATAAGTCTAATTTCCCGGTTACAATTTAACCGTGTTTGGGTTTTGGATTTAGTCCTGCTTCAGCAAAAGCCGAGCCTGAAGAGATCTCAAAATCTTCTCCATAAGCTTGTTCTCCATGTTCCTCTACATCCAAACCTTCTGCTTCTATATTAGGTTTCACCCGCAATTCCATCACTAAAGACAATAATTTGAGAATGACATAAGTCCCCACAGCAGCAAAAATATAAGTAACAGCCACCCCGACAAATTGAGTCCACAGAAGACCGGGATTGCCATACAACAAACCATCATTACCAAATTCATTAACCTGTTTAGTTGCAAAAACACCCGTTAAAATCGCGCCGATAGTTCCGCCGACACCATGAA
>JALOOL010000381.1 GCA_025454425.1 Hydrococcus sp. Prado102
CCTTTCCCCGTCAATTGAAAATTGACAAACTACTAGTATTTTCGTTGCCTTTTCAACTATGCCCTCTGATGCCGAGGGATAATTCAGTTAAATTCAGGATTTCAAGAATCAAGAATTCAGGAAAATTCAGGTTCTCGGAGCGACTTGACTAGATCGAGTTGAATTTTGGTATTTTTTTACAAAAAGCTATAAATAGAGCGAAAATATGGTAATATTTTTTGCGATTTTTGTTATTGCTTGGTCTGTCGCGTCTTAGGACGGCAAGAATGAGTTTTCAAACTGGTTAAGCGATCGGTTCACTGGGTTAGACGTTTTTGAATACCTGAATTTAACTGAATTTTAAGAGTCCTGAATTTAACTCAACTATGGACTGCCATTTAGAGAACATACTTGAGGAAGCAAAATAAATACTCGACAGATTCTTCCACTCACAGAGATAACAAATATGAATAACGTTTTCATCGCTGCAAGCGCAACGGTTTTTCCTCAACCTTTGTCGTCGGTCTATATTGCTGATAAATTTTACCCAACTCATCTTTGCTCGGAGCGAACAAATCGACTAGCAAAACGTGTTGCACATAAATTCGGCATTAAAGAGCGACCGATTTGCCTTGACTTGGAGCGTTTTCCACAGAAAATTCTTGCCGACCAAAAACACCACCCACTATCATGGTGCTTGCAACTGATAGAGCAATTATCAAAGGCTATTCCTCTAGATGAAATTGGCTATCTTGGCGTGACATATAATACAAGCTTCCATACCAACACTCTTCCAAATTTGGCTTGTCAAGCTGCTATTCATTCGGGGATTGCTCCCACAATTGCACCGGAAGAGTTTGTCAACTATGGCTGTGCGGCTGGATACTTTCCCCTCAAGAGTGCAATTAAATACTGTCAAGAAAATGACAAAGCAGCGATCGTTATTGCCTTTGACCAATGTAACGCCCGTGTAGGTGGTTCTTGCTACGATCCTCTCGACCCGACTTTTGAGATGGATATGAAAGTAAGTCTCCTTTTTTCAGACGGTGCTGCTGCTATGTTAATCGTCCCAGAAAGCATGAAGGAGAGATTTCCCAATCCCATTGCAAAAGTAGAAGACCTATCGATGGATTTTCACATCAGCGATATCATTCGCTTTGATGACACGGGTTTTGTCTTAGATGACCAAGTAAAAAGTAAGGTACCCTCGCTGGTAGCAGATACTGTCATTAAGCCAATACTATCCAAGCATTCTCTTCAGCCTAATGACATCCTAGAATGGTCGCTCCATCAAGGCGGTACCAAAGTTTTGGAAGCGTTTGGAAAACCAGAAATTCTCGGACTAAGCGATGCCCAGCTTTCGAGGTCGAAGGAGTGTTTTAAGAATTTTGGCAATATGAGTTCGCCAAGTTGCTTTTTGGTATTTGACAGCTTCTGTAAAGAACAATCTCAAGATAAGTCAGGAGAGTTGGGGATGATATTTGGTTTTGGTGCGGGCTTTTATCAATTTAGTCTTTTGTATCGCTGGACTTAGCTCGACTCGATCCATTTAAATTATACGCCTAGTCAGGCTGACCTTAATCGGCTTGGGAGGAACTTCTGAGGCAAACGATTTCAATGACAAGCAACCGAAAATGAATAGCATTACTCAAGAAAAATTCCAAAAGCTTCACACAGAAGTAGAATTTCTCTTTCAGCAGATATCAAATCTCAAAAATCAGCCAGTAGAAATCACCGATCGCATCGAACATAATTGCCGTATCGGTCGAGCAAAATCCTGTCTGTTAACTATCAAACATCAATCGGGTCATAGAAATAGTTTTTCAAGAAAATCAATTGTATCGAATTAATTATTATGCTAACAGAAGAAATGCAATCTACCGATCGCTATGTCGTTCAAGAAATATTTAATAGCGTACAAGGAGAAGGAGAGCTTGCAGGGAAGTGGAGTAGTTTTATTAGATTATACGGCTGCCCTCTTTCTTGTCCGTTTTGCGATACGGGATATGGGGGGATTGTGCCCCAAAACAAGATTGTTTGTAATCGGTTAACCTTTCCAGAAATTCTCGAACAGTTGCGATCGGATTGGGTGGTTATTACGGGAGGCGAACCATTCATTCATCGTCATAAATTACAGTCATTAATCTACGAACTGTACAAAAATAATAAACAGGTGCAAATAGAAACATCTGGAGCATTTTGGGTAGAGCTACCCAAGGATGTTTGGGTAACACTATCACCGAAAGAACATTGCACAAAATACGTAGTCGTCCCGGATATGTGGGAGCGAGCATCAGAAATTAAATTAGTAATTTCTAGCGGACTGGAGCTAGATTTTTACAGAAGCTATCTTCAAAGTGCAACTGTACCAATTTATTTGCAGCCTGAATGGTATGGAATGCCCGAAACTCTCAAGATAACTTTAGAATGTCTCCAACAATTTCCGACAGCCAAACTATCAATTCAAATGCATAAATATTTAGGGTTACTGTAATGTGGATATTGACAAAAGAATTCACTTTTGAAGCCTCGCACTTATTGCCTCATCATGATGGAAAATGTGCGCGTTTGCACGGGCATTCCTGGAAAGGATCGGTTTATGTTGCCGGAGATAAATTGATAAAGCATGGAGCAAAACAAGGAATGCTAATCGACTACGCTACTATCAAGCAATATCTCAATCCTTTGATTGAAAATTACTTAGATCATTGGCACTTAAACGATACAACAAAACTGGAGAGTCCCACCAGCGAACGACTGGTCGAATGGATATTTAACAAACTACAAAGAACGGGATTACCAGGGCTTATTGCCGTCGAAATTCAAGAAACTTGTACCTCTCGATGTATCTACTATCCAAAAAAACATTCAATTATTGACGCGATCGATGCGGCTAATCTGGTGGAATTTCTTATTAAGTGAAGGGATGCAAAAAACGCTGGAGCGAATCGTTAAGTTTTAGCTAGAAGTAACAGAAGGGTTAATTCTCTACTTCTAAATTAAAGTTGTTTAACTCTATTGGCAATCCTGCATTAAATGAGGATTGCTTTAATTAAAGCGCTGCGATCGCCAGTGCTTTTTGCGTTTTTATTGCACTTTCAAAGGAGAATAATAATCCATCCTCGTTAAACTGAAGAACTTACCCGCCAAATTGCTGGCAACACTGGCGTATTTGTTGTCACTCCTGCTATAAAATACCTGAATTATCCTGAAAATTTTCTGCCATTTATGGTGTATAATCTGCGCTGCCCACAAACATCAAGGCACATTCACTAGCAACTATTTGAGAATTTGCATTGTATGGTTTTTGGGGTATTGCGGAGGATGCGATCGCATATTCACCTTGACTAAGTTATGTTTATTTATACCTAAATTTAACCTAATTTAGCTGAAGTTTATTATCCTGAATTTAACTGAACTATTGCCTTGAAAAGTTAAGAATAATAGGACTTAATCAGTTAAGAAAGAGATAAAGATATGATACATTGCCTTGCATACAATACTCGCCTCTTCGTGGACTCGGTAGTTGGAACGATGTCACCTTCACAGGCATACTACGATCGCCTGCGCCTCTATGACATAATTAGCCAAATACAGTACCTCAAACCAGATATTGTCGGCTTGAGTGAAGTATGGGCCGATCGCTCGAAGGAGCGATTTATCAGAGATTTGAGAGATATATTGCCCTACTCTGCTTGGGAGCATAGCAATAGCCCTTTGCAGATGGGTTCTGGTTTGCTCCTACTTAGTAAATTTCCTCTTTCTAATATTTCCTTCACTCGATACGATTATCTTGTTGGCGATTACTGGTTTAGGCACAGAGGTTTTATTCTTGTCACTGCCGAGATTCATTGGCAAAAATTTCTGATTGTCTGCACCCAACTACAATCAGGTAACGATGAAGCAGCTATCATAGCCAGAAAATCAAATCTTCTACAGTTGCAGTATGATATTTCCCAGGCTGCGGATGCTTCTACCCCTGTAATTTTGCTGGGCGATCTAAACATCGCTGCTGAGAACCAGTCAGGTACTCCCACAGGTGAATACGAGTTCCTCAGCGATACATTAAAATCGCTTGAGATGAGCGATTCCTATCGCACTCTCAATCCTACTGCTACATCTGCTCCTGGCTATACTTACGACGCGGTTAACAACAAGCTAATCGCCCGTTTTACCCCCTCAGATGCTAGTAACAAAGTCAAAGAACGCCGCGATTATCTTTTTGTACGCGGCATCAACCCAACCTCTATGACTATATCCAACAGTTTCACATTTCAACCGCCTGATGGCACGGGTACACAGGATCTTTCCGAACATTACCCAGTGGAGGGCGAGTTCTCAATCTGGTAGTAATGTAGAGTAGGGAAATGAGGGAGCGATCGCTTTTATTATTACCAAGAGTAATTGCGATCGCTTTTTTGTTTTGTGGAAGTGCGATCGCGATCGTTGTTGATTCAACTGGGGCGATCGCTTTTTATTTGACCAAACTGTAAATTAGTTCGTCGCGCGCTTTGAGTTCGTCTTTGAGGATGCGATCGCGTATTGTTCTTAAATATTCTGGTTCGTCTTGAGATTCCCAATTGTTGATTGCTGCTGCACAATTTGCTTGACCCACTGTGCTTCTTCATCGTCCGCACTCGCAAGCTAGTTTTTCCCATTTGTCTAGCGTTGAGAACATAGCAATACTCAAGTGCTAATAAGCCTTCATAGAGTTCAGTATCGGCCTGTCGCATTACATAAGTAGGCGCATCAGGCGGGAGGCTACCACCTGGTTGATATTTATAGGTGGCGTTGGATTTGGCAGACATTGGTATGCGATCGATGCTTAAAACTTGCTTCAGTGTTAATTCTCACATGGTTTTAGGGTTTTTCATACCTGAATTTAACTGAGTTTAACTGAGATGACCTGAATTTAACTGAGATTTTAAGTCCTGAATTTAACTGAATTATTGATGTAAAAAAAACAGCATTATGGGATTTATGGGTTGTACAAATAAAACATATTTACGCCAACCTAGACAAACATACTAACAAAGGAGAAAAACAAATGGATTACGTTTTTGATTCGGATGGAAATTTAACTGTCGAATCGTTTACAAGCGCATTAGAAGCGATGGAAAAGCATTATACAAGCGATAATGTTGTTAGCTCATTTGCGTTGCCAGTAACAATTTACGCTCGTGCCTATCAAACGGAATTACCACCGGAGGCCCTAACAGTACAACAAAATGCTGGAAATGCTACTCAAGCATTGCATCAAAATGTGCAAAACCAAAGCACTGATGCTACCCAAAAAAAGTTTAATAACCAAATAAACGACGACGAGTGGAATACATTGATGAACAACATGGAAAAAGAGACTATCGACAAAAATACACAAAACATCAAGGATGCGTTCGACAAGTTAAAACAACTTGGAAATCAATACCCTCAATACCGACCTGGTATTTTAGCGATCGCAAATAAGATCGGTAACTTCATTACTGGAATAGTTAACGCCGTCGTGAACTTTATAATTGAATTAGCCAATAAAATCTGGCAATGGGGTATTTCAATCAATTACGAATTTCTTTTCAGGAGGAAAAGCCTTCGATGGATTATTGTGAACCGAATCCTGAACGCAATATTTCTTCTGATATTTTGACCATAATTCCCTAAGATTATCGCGAATTAAATCAGGGTGCTATGGTTGAAAAGACAAGAGAACGATCGTTATTCTTTTTCATGTAATTTGTGCTGGCGATCGCCTTTTTATAAAGAAAGCGCGATCGCTTTCTTTATAAAAAGAATGGGATTATCTTTGCTTCTAACCTAATATTCCTAAAAATAAGAGAGCGATCGCACTCTAGTAAAAAGGCGATCGCATGGGGTTGTTAATTCAACTGTTGCGATCGCTTTTTGTTGACAAAAAGCTCAAACACTTATCCCAATCAGATTTTTCTTCTCTAAGAAAGATATTTTCTCCTCGGTTGACCAAACTGTAAATTAGTTCGTCGCGCGCTTTGAGTTCGTCTTTGAGGATGCGATCGCGTATCGTTCTTAAATGTTCTGGTTCGTCTTGAGCAAAGATGCTTGAGAACTTCCACTGCCAAGCGTACAATTGTGTAGCGATCGCTGCGCTGGCGTCATGTCGCTATTGGCTACAGCAAAACGAATTGTCAGATTACTTATTTTCTCTAAAAGGAGTAGCGAACAGTTAGCGCGATAAAATAATATTCCTAATGTTAGGATTACATTTGCTGGAATAGGGTAGGAGTATGGCAGAAGTTTTATTATTTAACGCACTGCGTCAAGCTATTGATGAAGAAATGGCTCGCGACGAAACAGTTTTCGTCCTTGGGGAAGATGTCGGACACTACGGCGGTTCCTATAAAGTCACCAAAGATTTATACAAAAAATATGGCGATTTAAGAGTTCTCGATACGCCGATCGCGGAAAATAGTTTTACTGGAATGGCAGTAGGCGCGGCGATGACGGGGTTGCGACCGATTATTGAAGGCATGAATATGGGATTTTTGCTGCTTGCCTTCAACCAAATCGCCAACAACGCTGGTATGTTGCGCTACACTTCTGGCGGAAACTTCAAAATTCCGATGGTAATTCGCGGCCCTGGAGGCGTAGGCAGACAATTAGGGGCAGAACATTCCCAACGACTCGAAGCTTATTTTCATGCCGTTCCTGGCTTAAAAATCGTTGCCTGTTCGACTCCTTACAATGCCAAAGGACTCCTGAAAGCGGCAATTCGCGACGATAATCCCGTCCTCTTTTTTGAACACGTCTTACTTTACAACCTGAAAGAAAACTTACCAGACAAAGAATATATCGTCCCCTTGAACAAATCAGAAGTCGTGCGTCCTGGTAAAGATGTAACTATTCTGACTTACTCGCGGATGCGTCACCATTGCTTGCAGGCATTAAAACAGTTAGAAAAAGAAGGGTACGACCCCGAAATTATCGATTTAATTACGCTCAAACCCTTTGATATGGAGACGATTAGCAATTCGATTCGCAAAACTCACCGCGTTATTATCGTCGAAGAATGTATGAAGACGGGGGGAATTGCAGCAGAGTTGATTGCTTTAATCAACGAGCAATTATTTGATGAGTTAGACGCGCCTGTCGTTCGCTTGTCGTCTCAAGATATTCCCACGCCATACAACGGGACGTTAGAAAGATTGACCATCGTCCAACCTCCGCAAATCGTTGAGGCGGTCAAAAATATGATGGCGGCATTGGTTTAAATTATTGGGGATTTTTTTGGGGAAGGGGGAAAGGGAAAATTAATCCAATAATCCTTTCATCCAGCAACTGATAACTGATAACTGACAAGGGCGCACGCCATGCGCCCCTACACGAACTAAAAATGCAAAAACAACGTTGGGCAATTGGCTTAATTTTGGCGCTGGTGGTCGGGGCAGTCGCCACTATAATTACATTGCCCCCTCAGCTTGGTTTAGACTTGCGAGGTGGGGCACAGTTAACGATTCAGGTTCAACCGACAAAAGAAATTAAAGAGATTAAACCGGAAGATTTAACCGCCGTTAAAACGGTTATTGAAAATCGAATTAATGCGTTAGGGGTTTCCGAACCGACCATTCAAACGGTCGGAAACGATAAAATTTTGGTACAACTTCCTGGCGTGACCGATTCTCAACAAGCCGAACGAATTTTGGGCGGGACTGCGCAATTAGAATTTAGGGCGCAAAAAGCAGGTACGGAAGCCCAGTTTAATGCCGAATATACGATTAAACGGCAATTATCGCTTGAGTTAGCCGAACTTAGAAAAAATCCCGCGCAAAACGCCCAACAAATCGCCGAACTCAATCAAACTATAAAACAATCTAACGAAGCGATCGCGAAATTATTTGAGTCGGTCGGTTTAACGGGTAAAAATCTCAAAAATGCTATTCCGAATCCTAGTCAAGGCACTAATTGGGAAGTCAATATTAGCTTCGATGGGCCAGGAGGAGATAAGTTTGCCGAACTGACTAAGAATTTAGCAGGAACGGGTCGCAGTATTGGTATTTTCTTAGATAACGAACTCATCAGCGCTCCCGTTGTCGATGTTAGATTTGCTAAGGCTGGGATTACTGGCGGAAATGCCGTGATTGAAGGCAATTTTACCGTCGAGACTGCTAACGAACTAGCAGTACAGTTACGAGGCGGTTCGCTTCCGTTTCCGGTAGCAGTCGTCGAAAACCGCACTGTCGGCGCGAGTCTGGGACAAGATAGTATTCGCAGCAGTATCTATGCTGGTATCGCAGGTTTAATCTTGGTATTAATCTTTATGGGAGTTTATTATCGACTGCCTGGATTAATTGCTGATGTTTCTTTAATAATCTATGCTTTGCTATCTCTAGCTAGTTTTGCCCTTGTCGGCGTTACCCTAACTTTACCTGGTATCGCAGGATTTATCCTCAGCATCGGTATGGCGGTGGATGCGAACGTTCTGATCTTTGAACGCACGAGAGAAGAAATTCGCGCTGGAAATACGCTTTATCGTTCTGTAGAAGCGGGTTTTTATCGCGCTTTTTCTAGTATCTTGGACAGTAACGTCACAACTTTAATTGCTTGTGCGGCTTTGTTTTGGTTGGGTTCGGGTTTAGTTAAAGGATTTGCCCTAACTCTAGCAATTGGCGTGTTAATTAGTATGTTTACTGCCCTAACTTGCAGTCGCAATTTACTTTTGTTAGTCGTTTTGGGAGTTCCAGGAATTCGACAAAAACCAGAACTTTTCCTTCCTCTTTTGAAAGGCGAAGCAGTAAATATAGCAGAAGTGAAGGATGCCAGTTGAAGTATAGGTGATAAGAAGGACAAGGGAGACAAGGGAGAATATTTGCGAATGTAAGGGCGAATGGCCATTCACCCCTACGACTGAACTTCTGTAAAGACGCGATATATCGCGTCTCTACTATCCTCCTAAAATACTGAACTACTGAACTCCTGAACTACTAAACTACTAAGTAATAATATTTATGAAATTTAGCGTTATTAAACAACAACGAATCTGGTGGACGGTTTCTTTATTAATAACTTTGGCGGGTTTCGCCGCTATGATAGTTTCTTATACTCAATTTCAAGCACCGTTACGTCCTGGTTTGGATTTCATTGGCGGAACTAGATTGCAACTCGAACTCGATTGTTCTGTTCCTCAAAATTGCGATCGCCCGATTGATAGTGCTAAAGTACGAGAAATTCTTACGCAACAGGATTTAGGCGATAGCAGCATTCAAGTTATTGAAAATTACGGGTTGTCGATTCGCAGCAAAACCCTAGATGTCAACCAACGCACCCAGCTAGAAAAAAGCCTTAGCGAAAGTATTGGCAAGTTTGACCCGCAAAAGACTCAAATCGATACGGTAGGGCCTACCATTGGTCGGGAACTGTTTGTTGCTGGGATGCTGGCGCTCATTCTTTCATTTTTTGGCATTATCGTCTATTTAAGTTTTCGCTTCCAATTTGATTATGCCTTTTTTGCGATCGTTGCTTTATTCCACGATGTATTGATTACGGCTGGAATTTTCTCTATTTTGGGAGTAATTGCAGGAATAGAAGTAGATAGTTTGTTTTTGGTCGCTTTATTGACGATTATTGGTTTCTCGGTTAACGATACTGTCGTTATCTACGATCGCATTCGAGAAAATTTAGTCAAAACACCCGACC
>JALOOL010000382.1 GCA_025454425.1 Hydrococcus sp. Prado102
TCGACGGGAAACGGAGGCAGTGCGGTCTTGGGGTCTCCCCAAGTGGAGCAACTGCCGTCCAAGACTCGAACTGCCTCACAAAATCCAAAATCCAAAATTAGAAATCGTCAATTCTCAAGACTTTGGCAAGAGGTCTATTCTTCCCTTACTTTCTTGTCTCCCTTTCCCCTTTCACCAATCGCTAATGATTAATAAGTGGCTCAAGTTAACGATTATTTCTTGGGTCTTTGTGTTGATATTGCTTTTTACTTTTTCTGCTGTAGCTGTTTCTGAAAAGGTTCCTTTAACTATTCCAATTTTACAAGAACGCCTCAATGCGCCAATTTTAATCGAAGGTGTTTCCACTATCGATTTACGAAGCTTTGTTATCGATTTAACTAATGAAAATGCTATTTTTCGCGAGCAATTTTATCAATTTTTGCAAGAACGTATTAACCGTTCTAAACAACCATTAGGCTTAGATTTAACCGAATCTTTAATTCAGGGAGAATTCATTGCTAGTAAGTTGGGGTTATTAACGCCTCTTTCTCAAGCGGCTTTACCACAGCTATTTACTTCAGGAGAACAAGAAGAACTCAAACAAGACAAACGTTTTTTATCGGAGCCTGGAGAACAAATTACTTCGGTTAGAGTCGTTCGAGGGCCGTTAATTTTAAATCGTGCAGTTTTTACGGGAAAAACTGATTTTACTAAGACAATTTTTTTACAGCGAATAGAAGCAATCGATACAACTTTTTCTCAAGAAACTAATTGGTTTGAGAGTCGTTTTGGTAGAACGGCAGATTTTAGTCGAGCTTTATTTAACCAGGGAGTTAATTTTAGTAATAGTATTGTTTTTGGAAGCGCCAAGTTTCGTCAAATTCGATTTTTAGGGATGGCTAATTTTACTGGAAGCCATTTTCAATCGGAAACTAGTTTTAGCCGTTCTGAATTTGCTGGTTTAGCAAATTTTACGCAATCTCAGTTTTTTAAAAATGTAGATTTTAATCAAGTTAATTGGCGCGATCGCGTTCTTTTTTCTAAAAGTCATTTTTATCAATTAGTCTCGTTAGTTAATTCTACGTTTGAAAAATCGGTTGCTTTTCGGACAACTCGTTTTGATGGAGTAATTAACTTACAAGAAACAAAAATTCTCGGACAAATTGATTTTAGCAATGCCTTATTTTCTGCCGATACTTATTTGAATGTTGCTAGTATTGCCTTGGATTCCGAGCAAGCTAAAATTCTAGGAGATACAGGCGCGATCGGACGGGTTATCTCATTGCCAAAGTTAGAAGGAAACGAAACTGTTATCCGCAATTTAATTAGAAATTTTCGGAATTTAGAACAAATTCCCGATGCCAATCAAATCGAATATACCAAAGAAAGATTGAAACTCAAACAAATTAGCGATCGCTTTTTAGATATCTCATCTAAAAAGCTAATTATATTTGTCGAGCTTGAGAATATTATTCAATGGATCTTTTTATGTTTATTAATTCTTTTAAGCGATTATGGAACTAATTTTAGTTTAGTTTTTGGAGTGGGAATTATCGCGATCGCCTATTTTGGTTTTTTATTTTGGTTTATAGATCGCTGGAGACGACGAATACCTGACCCTATTCTTCCTAATCGTTACGATACGATTTGTATGATTACTAGCGTTATTTTACTAATCGTTATCGGATTAACCAATATTTTTAGCTCTTCAGAACAAGCTTGGATAAGTATTGCTTGTTTGGGATTACTTGTATTCCCTATTCCCCTTGGATTAGTAATTCGCCTGTACCGTAAAGGTCGCTATCACGATTTGATGGATTCTTCTTATTTAGTTGAAGACTCAAGTATGCGACAGTTGCGTTTATTAATCGTTCGCTTACCCGTAATTCCTGAATTTCCATTTTTTCGCGATCGCTATGTGCCTATTCATTGGGAACGACGCTGGAATTGGTTAAACTATTATGATTTTAGTTTAAATAATTTTATTAAATTAGGGTTTAACGATATTCGTCTGCGCGATCTTCATCTTCCTGGTACGATTACTGCTTTAGTTTGGTATCAATGGAGTTTAGGAATTCTCTACATTGCGTTACTTTTGTGGACGCTTTCTCGGACGATTCCTGGGTTGAATTTATTGATTTATTTGAAATAACGACAAGAAACGCTAGGAGTTACAATTTTGGAAATAGGCAACAGGAAATAGGAAGACTTTTGGAGTGTGGGAGGTGTGGGGATCCTTTTTAAGACAAAAGAGACAAGGAATAATCAATCCAAAATCCTCTCATCCAAAATCCAAAATTTAATATTATTCTCAATCACCTATTGACAATCGACCGTTAGTAATATCCAAAAGTGCGCCAGTGACAAAATTGCTATCTTGCGAGGCGAGGAATACATAAGCAGGTGCGAGGTCTTCTGGGGGAATAGATTGATGCAAAGAAAGCTCTAGTTTTGCAATTGTAGCAGATGTAAATGCTGGGCGAGCGACAACGGTATTGACGCGAATTTGGCGATCGCTTAAGTTAAGTGCTAGTGCTTTGGTAAAAGAATGAACTGCTTCTTTACTAACTGCATAGTCAAGCGATAGGGATTGCATTGCATTAATCGCGATCGCACCCGTGTTAACAATCGCATCTCCTGGGTTAAGATAAGGAACCGCTGCTTTTACCATGTTGAAGTAACTGACAACATTTGTTTCCAAAGCGCGACGAAATTGTTCTTCGCTAATGTCCTCTAAACGTTGTTGAGGGATTGAAGAGATGACATTATTTACTATAATATTTAGCTTACCTAACTTAACGATTGCTTGTTCTACGGCACGGCGACAAGATTCAAAGTTATTGAAATTTCCTTTTATTGTTAAATATTTGCCGCCAATTTTGTCTAATTGAGCGCGAATCTCTCTTGTATTTTTATTTAGTTCGTTATATAAAATAGCGATATCTGCACCTTCGAGAGCAAACGCGATCGCTACTGCTTGACTAATTTGGGAATCGCCGCCTGTTATCAGCGCTACTTTTCCTTGTAATTTATTAGCCGGACAATATTCAAATCGATTTGTATCGTGTTGTGAAGCGATATTTTGTTCGGGGATAGAAACCTCTAGTTGTAGTCCTGAAATTTTTTCGGGATCGCAATGAGAGTCTTGAGCGTCCATAGAAAGAGATCTCCATTCTACAATTTTTAGCGCAGGAAGGGCATAGCTACGTAATTGCCATGCCCTATCTATCAATTTCAGCGATTTTTAAAATTTAGCTCTCTACAAACCTGTTGCTTCGTCATGGGGAACCTCGTTGGGATCGACACCCATCGGGCCAACAATATCTCGAAATAGCGTAATCTGTTGAGAGAATTCTAAATTTTTGATTTGTTCTAATAAATCTTCTGACTCCGAGGAAATTTGATAATCATCGGGGAAAGGTACGATAACAGAGTCATTCATTCCTTCAGCGAGAAGATACCAAAATAATAGTTTAGTAGTATCGCTCAGCGCACCATACTCGCGACAGATGAGAGAATTTTGACGACCTATCAAGTCGCGCATGATTTGTAATTGTTCGTCGTGAGACATTGATTTTACGCGATCGAATAATGCTTGCGCAATTTCAGATGAAACTGTGCTAGCGCCAGGAGCCGCAGGAGTAATAGAATCGCCCATTTCTGTATAAATTACCCAGAAAAGGGCTAATTGCTCGTCAATTTCTAAATTTTGAAAAGCTTCTACTTGTGCGGTAAATAAACCAGATGTAACATTGGACACAAATCTTTCCTCAATTCACTTTTTGCAACTTAACAAGAATAAAAAAAGAAACCACCTGGCTAAGGAAATAAGTCGAAAACCTAACCCAAGTTATACCTTTTCCCTTTAATCTTGCTACAGAGGGAGTGTGAGGAAACGGAGAGACTCTTGAAGACAAGGAAGACTTGGGGGACAAGGGAGACTCTTGAGGACGAGGGGAAAACTTATATCGACATTTCTTTTATTTCTATATACCTACTTATTGAATTCGTATTAGAAATTGAATTTTTTAATATTTTTAGAGAACATCAGCTGTTACGCTTTTAAATTACCTATCAAGATGAGGGAAAAGGGAACAGGCACTACTGCAACAGCCAAGAGATTGCGTTAAATTTAGCTAATCTAAGAAATTACCGTTTAAATGCGTCTTAGTTTATATTTTTAACGAATTTATTTACTCCTTAAGAATGATACAAAAATTACCTGATATTGATTATAAATAAGATCGTTTGAATTTAGAGCTATTTTATATATGATCGATAATTTTGAAGCAAAAATACTCGATTTAGAATCTAATAATTTCGACGGTAAAGAAATTAATGAAGCAACAATTTTACGATATTTTACTTCATTAAATGCGCAAGAATTTGAAGCGACAGCCTCACTATTTGCTGAAGATGGAGTTCTCTATCCTCCGTTTGAGGAGGCGATAATCGGAAAAGATGCGATCGCAACTTACTTACGAAACGAAGCGAAGGGAATGAAATTTTTTCCCAATGACAACATCGAGCAAGTACAAGAATCAGAAAATATCCAATATCAGGTAACTGGAAAAGTTGAAACCCCCTTATTTGGTGTCAATGTTAACTGGACTTTTGAACTGAATTCCCATTCAGAAATTCTTTCAGCAAAAATTAAACTTTTGGCAAAACTCGAAGAATTGCTCAAATTAGAGCCAGCCGCAGCTAAAAAACGTTGATTCAAGTATCTATTTAGTCTCAATCTCCAAATTGGGAAGTCCTTCTAACTTTTCCGTAGGCTGTTCTTCCTCGCCATTCGGCATAAAAATTGTCAACGCGCCAGGAAGACATTCAACATTAATCGGTGTAGTTCCGATAATTTCGCCATCGAGAGCGACTTTTTGAGGCGGATCGGTTGTTATTTTAACTTTTCGAGCGCGCATATATCCAATATCGTCGCGCTGAGTCGGTTCTCCCGATCGCGCAGTGTTGAGAAGATCGTAAGAAGCTGCGATCGCAGCCATTAAATTAGCCGATGCTACGATAGTCAAATCCAATAAACCATCATCGTAAATCAATCCTGCCGGCCCTTGCGCCAAGATTGACGTAGGAGGTGCGGTATTGGCAACCGTGACCGCAACAGCAGAAGTTTTAATAATGCGATCTTCCGTTTCAATTTCTACATCAAATTGTTCGAGATTGCGTAGTTGACCGACACCAGCCAGAATGTAAGCGAGGATTCCCAAACGATTTTTAGCCTCGCGATCGGCATTTTCTACGGTTTCTGCCTCAAAACCGATACCCGCTAGTAACACCATCGGTTTATCGTTACAAAGAGCCGCATCGACAACTTTAGTCGAACCCGCCAAAATTGTCTCACAAGCTGCATCGATTTGTGTAGGAATGCCTAACGCATTAGCAAAAGCATTGGCAGTTCCCCTGGCAATAATACCAAGGGGAATGCCGCTTCCGATCGCGGCTTCAGCAACCGCAGAAACCGTGCCATCGCCGCCGGAAACAATAATTGCTTCTACTCCCCTCGCGATCGCCTCTTGTGCT
>JALOOL010000383.1 GCA_025454425.1 Hydrococcus sp. Prado102
GATTGAATCTTATCATGCTTTTATAAAACAGCGCCTTAGTTTTTAACTTTTTCAAAGCCGCCCTCAAGTGCAGGGCGCCCAACCCAAAATTTCCGGTAATTTCATGAGTCAGATTGATTATGCCTCGATGACTGACCGAGAACTAAAACAATACTTCTTAGAACACCGCGATGATATTGAAGCTTTTCACGCATATCATATATGGATCGTCGTCACGCTCGACCTCCTCAAAAACCAATCGTTGCTGCTGATGAAGTCGATTTATCTTTCTCAGAGCAGATGAAATTGATAGACGAACGGATGCGATCGCGTTTTGGAGAAATTGAAGAAGCTTAATTTGTTATTATACTCGTGTTGCCTGATGCGATCGCTCGTAAAAAAAATGCTTAAGCGCTCGTCGTTTTTTGTAGGATGTTCATAGAGAACTAAAACAAGCAAGCGATCGCCCCGATCGCCTAAAATAACCAAAGGATATTGTCTGCTAATTTCTCTATTGGCAGCCATAGTCGCAAAAGCAAAAAAGCTTGATGAGCCTCCAAAAATCTGTGTTGGTAGAACTGCTGCAAGCCATTCCTAGTTGGCGGCCCCAGATGTATTTCAAAGCTTCCTTAACGGCGCTTTCTCACGCTATGGAAGATAGAATACTCTTGGGAGGCGATCGCCCTTTGGTCATTGCTAGCTTTCAACAAGAGCGTTTCTATCGCCAAGAAGCTCATCGCTATCGACGCATCGCCCAAAAGACAGATTGGGTTTACGTTCTCGCAGCACCAGAAACTGATTTTAAAAACGGTTCTGGTCTTTATGAAACAGTTGCCTTTGAACCGAGCGATAGTTTGGCACAAGAATGGCATTTAGTCATTCTTGGAGAACAATATTCTAGCTGTTTGATCTGTCGAGAGCGAACGGCGACATTGAATGAGGAAAATGGAAGTTCGGCGAAGGACAACAGTCGTCGTTTTGAAGGAATTTGGACTTTCGATCGCCAGGTCAGCCAACAAGCGGCAGCAATTCTCTTAGAAAGAATTTTAGAGTATCGACCTGAATTAGCACAAAAAATCGAACAAGCGCGAAATTTATACTTAAAACCGCCAGTCGCAAGTCGGGAGTCGGAATTAAGTTTACAAGCAGATCCTTTCGTTCAGCGATTAGTAGCTTACTTACAAGCAGGACAATACAA
Source organism: Hydrococcus sp. Prado102 (assembly GCA_025454425.1). Classification (GTDB taxonomy): domain Bacteria; phylum Cyanobacteriota; class Cyanobacteriia; order Cyanobacteriales; family Microcystaceae; genus Hydrococcus. Next base: position 1,178 of record JALOOL010000383.1, read on the forward strand.
ACTCATCAAAGCCAACCATTCTCTGGCGATTAAAGAACACAAAGAAAGGCTGATTAACTCAGTGACGGCAGCCATTCGACGTTCCCTCGACCCGCACGCAATTCTACAAGTTGCCTCTCAAAAACTAGGCGAAGGATTGGGTGTCTGTCGATGTTTGATCTATCGCTGCGAAGAATCGGATGTTACTGCCAAAATAGAACACGAATTTTTAAATCAAGGCATTCCTTCGATTAAAGAACAAACTTGGCCGCTCAAAAATAATCCTCTATTTCAAGAAGTTTTAGACTTACGAGAATCGATTAGCATCGACGATGCTCTTCACGATCCTCGCATTATCGAGCGCTCGAACTCAAATGCTTCGGATGTCTCTTTACAAAAAATCGTTACTAATTGTTCGATCTTTTCTTGGCTGTTAGTTCCCATCCTTTATCAAGGCAGATTGCTAGGAATGGTCGAGTTACACCATTGCGGGCCAACTCCCTCGGCGTGGAGGAGCGAAGATATTGCCCTCGTAGATGCGATCGCAACACAAGTCGGCGTTGCCCTTATTCAAGCTGAAGCTTATGCTAGCTTGCAGGATCTTAACGAGCAACTAGAAGCACTCGATCGCACTCGCTCCAATTTGGTTGCCATTACAGGACACGAACTGCGTACCCCTCTATCAACTATCCAAGTTTGCTTAGAAAGTCTTGCCAGCGAACCGGATATGTCCCCAGAACTCCGTCAAGTCATGCTCAACACGGCGCTGGTAGATGCAGAACGAATGCGCAAACTCATCCAAGACTTTCTTACCCTTTCACAGCTAGAAAGCGGTCGCGTACAATGGCATCCAGAACCCGTGTCGCTAGAAGAATGTGTAGAATTAGCTCTCAGTCACATTAATGCGCGTAACGTCAAAAATAATCTACCGAAAATTCATCATTTCGTTTCTTCAGAGCTACCTTTCGTACAAGCCGATGGAGAATGGTTGGTTGAAGTCTTGACAAAATTGCTTGATAATGCTTGTAAATTTACTGACGCTAATGGTGAAGTGACCATTGCAGTCAATCGCAATAATTCCCAGAATTTAGAGGTAACGGTTGCCGATACGGGTCGAGGCATCGAACCCAATCGTTTAGAAAAAGTCTTCGATCGCTTTTATCAAGAAGAAGGCGCACTAAGGCGCAGCGTCGGAGGAACCGGATTGGGACTCGCCATTTGCCGCCAAATCGTTAGTGGTTGGGGCGGCGAAATTTGGGCAGAATCAGCCGGAAAAGACCGCGGTTCTCAATTTCACTTTACCGTACCCATAGTAAGCGATTCTACGACGGCGCGATCGTCAAACGCTAACGGGCGATCGTCCCAAAAACAACAAAAAACTACTCGCAAGAGAAAGCAAAGAGAGTGATTGGTCAATTGTCCTTTGTCGTTTGTCCTTAGTGTTTAGTATTTTTACTAATGACCAATGACTAATGACCGATGACTAATGACCAATTTGTTACAGTTCTTGACAAGGCGATCGGTGAAGGACGAACTCAGTGATAGGATTCCCTTAAAATACCTTTTGCAAGAGATAACATTACTATGGCAGAAGAGCTTACTGGAAAACCTCCTAAGTTCGGTGGCAGCACGGGCGGCTTGCTAACCAAGGCTGACATTGAAGAAAAATACGCCATCACCTGGACTAGCACCAAAGAACAGGTATTTGAAATGCCTACTGGCGGTGCAGCCATCATGAATGAAGGAGATAATCTTTTATATCTCGCTCGTAAAGAGCAATGTCTGGCGTTGGGTGCCCAGTTTCGGACGAAATTCAAGCCCAAAATCGAAAGCTATAAAATATATCGCATTTATCCTAACGGTGAAATTCAATATCTGCACCCCGCAGATGGCGTTTTCCCCGAAAAAGTCAACGCAGGTCGTCCTATGGTTGGCAAAATTGATAGATCGATTGGCAAAAATCCAGAGCCTTCAACTATAAAATTCTCTGGTAAAGCTACATACGAAGTGTAATTAGATCGGCAAGCGATCGGTAAATAGCTGTTAGCATTAAGCATTATTTGTTTCATGCCATCACTAAAAACCGATCGCTTGTTACTGATAAGATATTTGGGCGCACGCCATGCGCCCCTACGATTACTGAAATGATTTTTCCCGATTTTTCTCAGTTTTGTTCCCTGGCTAAACAGGGCAATTTTATTCCGGTATATCAAGAATGGGTAGCTGACCTAGAAACCCCCGTCTCGGCATGGTATAAAGTTTGTGCGGGTCAGCCCTATAGTTTTTTATTGGAATCGGTAGAAGGTGGAGAAAATCTAGGACGCTACAGTTTTTTAGGATGCGATCCGGTTTGGGTGCTACAAGCTAAAGGAGAGCAAACCACTCAAACATTTCGAGATGGGTCGTCTCAAACTCATCAAGGAAATCCTTTTGAGATTCTCGCCCGTTGTATAGATCCGATTCATCCGGTTAAATTACCTCAACTACCGCCAGGAATCGGCGGTTTGTTTGGAGTATGGGGATACGAATTGATTCGATGGATCGAGCCGAGAGTGCCAGTTTATGAGGCGACAGACGAGGACTTGCCCGATGGGATTTGGATGCAAATCGATAATTTAATTATCTTCGATCGCGTTAAAAATAAAATTTGGGCGATCGCCTATGCAGATTTACAAGACGAATCGATTAGTTTAGAAGAGGCATATCAACAAGCTTGCGATCGCATCACCAAATTAGTCGTCAAATTGCAATTGCCCCTACCCATTGAAGCAACGCCACTAACCTTGAGCGACGGCAGCGAGGCAACCGAATTAAACTATCAAAGCAATACTGAAAAAGCACAATTTTGCGAAAATGTCAATAAAGCAAAAGAATATATTCGCGCAGGAGATATCTTTCAAGTAGTCATTTCCCAACGCCTCCAAGCAGTATTTAACGGCAATCCATTTGAACTGTATCGATCCCTGCGCACGATCAACCCTTCTCCTTATATGTCCTATTACAACTTTGGGGATTGGCAAATAATCGGTTCTAGTCCAGAAATTATGGTCAAAGCCGAACGAACCGAAGAAGAAGCAATTAAGGCAACCCTGCGACCGATTGCGGGAACCCGACGCAGAGGAAAGACGGCAGCAGAAGATAAAGCATTAGCAGAAGACTTATTGCAAGATCCTAAAGAAATCGCCGAACACGTAATGTTGGTAGATTTGGGGCGAAATGACCTCGGTAGGGTATGCGAGAGAGGAAGCGTTAAAGTAGACGAATTTATGAAAATCGAGCGCTATTCGCACGTTATGCACATCGTTAGTAATGTTGTAGGCGAATTAGCTCCCCAAAAGACCGCGTGGGATTTGATGAAAGCTTGTTTTCCCGCAGGAACGGTGAGCGGTGCGCCAAAAATTCGAGCAATGGAAATTATTCACGAACTCGAACCAGAACGTCGAGGCCCGTATTCTGGGGTTTATGGATACTATGATTTTGAAGGTCAGTTAAATAGCGCGATCGCGATTCGGACTATGGTCGTTCGTCCTACTCAGGATAATCGCCATCTCGTGTCCGTGCAAGCAGGTGCGGGGTTAGTGGCAGATTCCGAACCCGAAAAAGAATACGAAGAAACGATTAATAAAGCACGGGGATTGTTAGAGGCGATTCGGCGTATTTGTTAGGGGTTTGAAACCTGAAGGAATTAATTACGAATTACGAATTATTTGGTCAGGCGAGAACAGTTAACCCCTCAACATAATCTTTTAATTGTCGTTCGTGGTCGTGATCTAGATTGCCTAATGGCAAATCTTCAAAGAAAAATGCTTGAATCTCAGAGATTTCTAAAGAATCTCTCACAGCTAGCTTACCTCGAACATCTGCTTCGATCGCTACCGTAATAGAATGAATTCTAGGATCGCGATCGGGCGAAGAATAAACGCCAATTAATCGTCGAATTTTGACCAATTCCAAGCCCGTCTCTTCTGCCAATTCCCGATGCGCAGCCGTAGAAATATCTTCACCCCAATCTACCATGCCACCAGGCAAACTCCATTGACCTGTATCTCGTCGTCGAACTAATACAATCTGTCCATCCGGCAAAATCGGGATAATTGTCGTTCCCGTAACTGGATGGCGAAAGATGATTCCGATGACGGTCTTAAAAAATTGCCAAGCACGAAGCATATATCAGTTATCAGTAATCAGTTATCAGTAATCAGTGAATTCCAACTCCAATAACTGTTATCGTTATGACTCTTTGATTTGGGTTTTAGCGACAGAAATAGCTTGACGAACTTGCTCGAAGCCCGTTCCGCCGTAACTATTGCGAGCGGCTACTACTTGTTTGGGAGCGATCTTTCCTTCATACGGACATC
>JALOOL010000384.1 GCA_025454425.1 Hydrococcus sp. Prado102
GACGATCGGACAACCGATCGCCAACTTGGGACAATGGCTAGCAAGCAGCGTAGCAGGAGTCGCTTTAACAACCAGTAAACCAGAATTATTAGCGTTATTTCGCGATCGCGTCGCAGATATCTCTACAACGTGGCAAGAAGAATTGAGCGAACGAATTGCAGAATTTCGACAAGGAAATTTAATAGGTGCGATCGCGGGCGATCCAACCGCCGGACAGGGAATTTCTGAGTGGGTAAACTCGAAAGGTTTTGTGAAAGCAAGACAAACGAAAAAGATTAAAACTGTAAAAACGATTTTAGGTTTGTTGGCAATGGCATTGTTTGCCTTTGCAGTTGTTGTTTTGCTCGGACCCGTGCGAGAATGGTGGTTCGGCTCGTATAACCACTTGCCATATCTATTCAGGTTAGCACTCGATCTGCTGTGGATTCTAGCGATCGCGATCGTAGTGGCTGGATTGCTTGCTCCTCTAGAAACGCTTGGATGGTGGGCTGGCTGGTACAACGATGAAGTAGATACTACCCTCAATGCGGGGGAATTAGCAGAGCCTGTAGACGATCCTAAGAGCCTTTCCCGCTATATTGTTTACCTCGATGGAATCGGCATATCTGGCTTTGAATATTTGCCCGATATCGAAGAATTTTTGAATGAATTAGCTCCCACTTTACCCGACGATGTGGCATTAATCCGGGGAATTATTCCTTATTCGGTTTTAAATAACCCCCTCAACGAAGACCGTCCCCTAGCATTTCTCTGGAAAATGGCGGAGCGATCGCGCTCAAAAAATCCTATGAGTTTGCTAGGATTGCTAGTTAACATTCGCAACTTAATTATGGTAGGCGTTTCCGCAGATCGCCGCTATGGGCCTCTCTACAACTTAGGCATTGCTCAGGTCGTCTACAATGGATTAATCAAAAACCACTATCAACCAGGAAGCGGTACGCCGATAACGCTCATCGGTTATAGTGGAGGCGCTCAAATTTCTTGTGCTTCTGCCTCTTTTCTCAAACGCGCCTTGAATGCACCCATCGATGTCATTTCTCTAGGCGGCGCGATCGCGGGGAACTGCGATATTCTCAAGCTAGAACACCTCTATCATCTCGTCGGCGACAAAGACAGCGTAGAAAAAATTGGTTTTCTCTTCTTTCCCGGACGCTGGAAACTATTTTTTCTTTCCTTTTGGAATCGGGCAAAACGACGCGGTAAAATTTCTAAATTCTCCCTTGGCCCAATCGGACATCAAGTTCCAGGCGGTCTTCTCGACCCCGATCTCATCTTAAATGACGGTCGTAGTGCCCTACAACAAACGATCGCGCTGATTAATGCGATCGTTCGTGGCAAGTTACTGACGGCGGAAGATTTTATCGCTGTAAAACCCAGCAATTACGAATTATATATGCAGTCGGCATTCAATCGACCCGACTATTATCCTATAACTCAATCGCCACCGCCTGAGTTGTATCGACCTGTCGGAACTTGGATGGGAAGGTTAATTTTACCTAAACTAGAAGAACGTTCGCGAGTTCGTGGGGCATTATTTGAGGTATATCATGCCGATGAAAACCATAAACATCTGGTAGGAAAAATTGTAAAGTTACGCTGGAGCAGAAGTGTAGCAGTGCAAAAGTGGATCGCCGCAGTTAAACAGGATATCCATTTCAGCGCCGAAGCAACCTATACTAGCAAACATGGCGGTTTAATCCATCCTACTCGCCTTAATAACTGGCTGCAAGTCGATCCCCTAGAATCTTTAGCTGGTTCGCATCCCAAAGATGACATAGTTGTGATGCTCGACGAACCCCTTGAGTTGACAGGCGATACTATCTACATCCACAGCGAACCCATTCAAATTACCGGACGTTTCTATGCTTTAGTGAAATTTGTAGAGGCGATTTCTAGCGATGAGTTTCGCGTCGTTCACTTCAATATCGCTTCTGGTGAGTTTGACGGTACAGAAGAAGTCGTTCGCTTGCCAGAAGTCATTTTTGCGCAAGCATATGGCAGTTTTCCTTCTACCACTCGCGATCTCGAAAAATCTCCTTATAACGAGACGGGTTGGTATATTTATGGCGATCGCGATAGGTCAGGCGTTTTTGTCGTTCGGTCTTTGGGACCTCGTGCGTTGTTTCGCTTACAACCCGACGAGATTATTTTTGGTGCAAAAGCTTCTTACGATTACATCCGCAAACGTTCCTGGACAGATATTGTCGAACAGAAGGGGAGAATTTCATCGGTGCTGTGTGCGAATATAGCAGATGAAAGTCAAGATGAGATAAATCGATGGCAAGAAGGCGATCGCGCCCTTGTGTTACACGTCTACGGCGGTATTGGCGGCGAGCGTTCCGAACCCGCTGCCCAAACGCCTATCTTTTTCGGACATTTTGCGTTTGGTTTAGCACGAGTCGTCCGCGAACCGCTCAGCAATGAATTGCGCTTCGACATTCGCTATTACCAAGTCTACACCCATAACACCGACGGATTAATCTCTGGCGTGTTGCATTGGTCGCGCTATCTGGGCGATCGCCAATTTGGTTGGTTGGGAACCCGTCCCGTCTGCGACATTCTAATTAAACACGATGCTTTTACTGAAGATTACGATTTCGATGACAACGCGCGCTCTCCCCTAAATTTAATGTTAATGCACCTTCAGGTCATGACTGCACGTTATCGAACTGGAGACGGAACGGGAGGAACTTATGTCGGGCCTGTTAATAACTGTTCCCAGGATTCTAGTCAAGCATTATTAGCTTGTCTGCAACAAATCGAGCGACAGGTGAGAGAACACAAAAACTTATTGCATGGATGCAATACTGAAAATTTCGAGCTAGCGCAACGGTTAAAACAACTTATGCGACTGGGAAAGGCACTAAAACGGAAATTGCAACCATTGGGCGGATCTCGCGCCGATTTGGATCGCTATGAGTTTAATTTGGGTAGCACTCTAGAAGACGAACCCCTGCGTAACCTTATAACTGGTTTGGGGAGTTGGCGTACTATGTTTCCGCGTCTTGCTAGCGATACAATCGTCAAAATCTTTTTAGATCGCGGTGCAAGCGTTTGGGTATTGCGCACCAATCAAATTGGCGGTTGCGATCGCGATATCGAACCAATTGCACCTATGACACTTTAACACTCACTAAACACTACATTACTGCAATACATTCAATTTCTACTAAGACATCTTTGGGTAAGCGAGATACTTCCACGCAAGCGCGGGCAGGTGCGTTTTCTCGGTTAAAATATCGGGCATACACTTGATTCATCGCAGCAAAATTTTGTAAGTCAGTTAGGAATACAGTCGTTTTGACTACCTTATCCCAATCTGCGCCCGCTGCTTTGAGAATAGCTTCTAGATTAGCCATCACTTGTTGAGTTTGTTTGGCGACATCGCCCGACCCGACAATTTCTCCGCTTTGGGGTTCTAGGGGGATTTGTCCGGCGATAAAAAGCATTTGACCGCTAGCTGCGATCGCTTGATTATAAGGCCCGACGGGTTCGGGAGCTTGAGAAGTACGAATTACTTGACGATTGCTCATTAATTACCATTTAAATGAACGACAATTTCTCGATGATGACTTCGTTGACGATGTTCCCATAAATAGATTCCCTGCCAAGTTCCTAATACTAATCTTCCTCTATTAATGGGAATTTGTTCGGAGGTTTTAGTCAATACCGAACGAATATGGGCAGGCATATCATCTGGGCCTTCAGCATTGTGAATATAGCGCGTAGATTCGGGCACTAATTTAGCAAAGAAATTCGACAAATCGGTTAATACATCTGGGTCTGCATTTTCCTGTATCGTCAGAGAAGCTGAAGTATGGCGCACGAATATAGTACACAATCCCATTTCAATTCCCGATTCGGCAACGATCGCCTCAATCTTTGAGGTAATGTTGTGTAAACATTTACCAGAAGTTTTAATCGAAAAAACTTTTTGATAATGATTCATTTTACTTCATCAGACTCGATTTCATCGTCGGCTAAGTCTTCTTCCTTAGATTCTTCGGTTGCTTCTGGTTCGGATTCCGATTCTTCCCAAGGAGAATCATAGCGGTTCCAGGGCAAAATTGGTTTATTGGGAAGTTTATCGGTTAATACCGTAATATTTTCGGCATCGGGTTGGGGTAACTCAATGCGAACTTCATGAGTTTCTGTTGTGGTAGCTTGTTCTGTAGAGGCTAATTCTTCTTCTGTAGAAGATATAGAAGAGACTCGTTCGCTGACATCGCTTTCGGTATTGGTATTAGTGGGTTGAGAAGTCATAATTAAAGGTTAACCCCATCGATTGATTTTTTATATTCCTAATTCATTAAAGAAATAGGATGAAACCATATGCAATAAAATCGTAACTGCGATCGTCCAAGTTACGTAAGCCGAATAAGTTAAAGATTGGGACACATCATCTAGTCGCTGTTTGTTGGTGTTATATGTAGCAACTTGATTGACTAGCATTTGTAATTGATATTCTTCTGTTCCTAATGCCAAATATTTTTCTAAAAATTTTGTATCTCCTAAATTGGGACTGACAGCTACCTGGCGGGGAAGAAAAGCGTTAATCAATAACGTAAAATTGACAAAAAATCCTAAAATTTCTGCAAAACTAAAAGCACTCGCTTGCGTAACCAAGCGCGAAATCATCAAGGTAGTTAATAAAGCGCCGTTAACAACAAAAAGGATATTGAGCTTAGTCGTCAAAAGGTGAGTTTGTTGTTTTTGTTCGGCGATGACAATACGAACATCTTGAGTCGCTAATTCTAGCGTACCCGAAGAACGGCTTTTCTGGGGTTCTTCGGATGGTTGAATTTCTTCAGAAGGATGAGGTTTTTGCGCAAAAATAGGTACTACTGTCATGGGGAAGTCGAAAGTCGAAAGTCGGAAGTCGGAAGTCGAAAGTCAGAATTCAAATAATGAATCAATATCTAGAATAATCTTTACTCAGACCCGATCTTGAAAATAATTAATAACAGCGCGGGCAATCGTTTCGCTTCCGTCTGTTGCTAGAGTTGTAGCTAGACGAGGTGGATTGGGTTCGGAATCGAGAAATTCCCACTCACCGACAAAAAATTTTTCTGGGGTAACGATTTGATGGCGCGCGTGGTTTTGAATTCCCTCCATGAGTAGGGGGGATTCGGCAAACCCTTCTCGCGTCAAGGAAACGATAGGAACGCCCAAGCAGATAGCTTCTGCAAAAGTACTGTATCCTGGTTTAGAGATGATTCGCCCGCATATTGGCATAAAATCGACGGGTCGATAAGTATCTCCGTTAACCTTAAGTAAGTTGGGGAAATCTGGCGCAAGGCGATCGAAAGTAATAAATTGCCAGTCGGGAAATCGTTGTAAGTTGCGATAGGGAATTTGTTGCAGTCCCAAACCGCCGAAGGAAAGTAAAATAGTTTTTTCGCGAGGAACTTTTAAATTAAACTCCTGTTGCAAATGCGCCTCGCTATAGTAAGGCGTACCCCCTGTTAACCCTACATCGGTAATATTGTTAAAAGC
>JALOOL010000385.1 GCA_025454425.1 Hydrococcus sp. Prado102
CGAAAATAAGGCAGACGTGCAAAAACGCATTACCCAACTGCGCAAAGAATTAGAAGCGACTGACTCCGACTACGACTCCGAAAAACTGCAAGAAAGGATTGCTAAACTTGCTGGTGGAGTGGCTGTAATCCGAGTTGGGGCAGCAACCGAAACCGAACTCAAAGATAGAAAATTGCGCATCGAAGATGCCCTCAACGCCACCAAAGCAGCAGTTGAAGAAGGAATCGTTCCTGGCGGCGGTACAACCTTAATTCATCTGGCGAAAAAAATTGCTGATTTCAAAAATACGCTTGCTAACGCCGAAGAAAAATTAGCTGCCGATATCGTTGCCAAAGCGCTAGAAGCGCCGCTGCGCCAACTGGCTGACAATGCTGGAGCAGAAGGATCGGTAATCGTCGAACGAGTTCGCGACACCGAATTTAATATCGGTTATAACGCCTTAACGGGTAAGTTTGAAGACACGATCGCGGCAGGAATTGTCGATCCGGCGAAAGTCGTGCGATCGGCCCTGCAAAATGCCGCATCTATCGCTGGAATGGTCTTAACTACCGAAGCCTTAGTAGTTGAAAAGCCTGAAAAAGCTGCACCTGCTGTACCCGACATGGGCGGCATGGGCGGCATGGGTGGCATGGGCGGTATGGGCGGCATGGGCGGCATGGGTATGATGTAAGTCGTAGCAGAAGGTAGAAGGTAAAATTCTTGAATTCCTTACAATTTGAGTTTTTTGAAATGCCCTAACCTTAACTGCGACTTTTTCATTAGCCGTTTTATAGCAACCGAACTATAGATTTAAGACATCCAACAGGTGTAGGGGCGAACGACCGTTTGCCCCTACACAATTTCTGCGTCATAGCAGTGTATGAAACTGATATCAAGTCCGCTTAATTACTTATGATAAATTTTTCCGTATTGCCCTATTCCCGCGTCTGCTCATCAATATAATTCGTAACTGTTCAACCGGACTTTTCCCGCGTCTGCTCATCAATATAATTCGTAACTGTTCAACCGGACTTGATATGATAACTGGTCACTGGTCACTGGTCACTGTTAACAAGGGTTGCTTTTGAAAGGATGTGCGTAGATCGTTTGCGAAATTTGAGGAGGTTCTTGACCGATGTGAAAGGCACGAACGCGATCCTCGATCGCCTTATCTGAATTAGTTACTCGTTCGTATTGTCGTTTGTGTTCTACCCAAGATTCGACCAACATTGTCTCTACAAATCGTCTGGGATCGGATAAATCTTGGTAGATTCCCCACTGAATCGCGCCATCGCGCCTCCGTATTCGACCTAAAACTTTCATCGCTTTAACAAATTCCTCGGCATTGACGGGATCGATATAATATTCTAGCGAGATAAACACCGGGCCATCATTGGGGCAAGGTTCAAAAACAAGGGCGGGTCGATCCCAGTGCAAAGAAGCGCGTAAGTCTAACAGTTCGGTACAGCGCAAGCGATAACCCCTCGTCAGCAAGACGCAGATAATCAATCCGATAGCTGAGATAGAAAGAGCGGTTGAAATATTGGTTTGTTGCGCGATCGCACCCCACAAAATGCTGCCTAAACTCAAACTCCCTTGGAATACTAACAAATATACGGCTAGCGCTCTGGCTCGTACCCAGGTAGGAACGGCAGTTTGAGTCGAGACATTAAGGCAAACCAAGACGCATAGAGAGGCAATTCCAACAAACAGCATAACCCCACATACGAGCGGCAAATTACGAACCGAAGCCAGCGCTAACATCATTGCGCCCATCAATAGCGATGCACCTGCTACGATGCGATCGATAGAAAATTTTTGACGGGCTTTTGGTAAAATAAAAGCCCCAGCTAACCCGCCAATTCCCCAACAGCCGAGAATAATTCCATATCCAAGGGCATCTAATTTTAATTCTTGGCGTGCAAGTAACGGTAAAAGCCCCAATAAAGCGCTGGCAAAAAAAGCGTAAGCCGCGGTGCGAATGAGTACCGATTGAAAGACTGGGGAGAAACGCACGTAACGAATGCCCGACTGAATGGCTCCTATCACTCGCTCTGTTGGTAAAGCATTCGCTTTCGGTTCTCGTTTCCAGCGATACACAACCAAGATTATGCCGAGAAAAGAAGTTGCATTGAGCAGAAAAACAACTCCCGTACCAGCAACCGCAATAATAATACCCGCCAAAGCAGGCCCGATTGAGCGAGAGAGATTAATGACGATTCCGCTCAGCGTCACGGCTGAGGGAAGTTCTTCTTGGGTAACTAATTCTGGCGTAACGGCTTGCCAAACAGGTTGATTCATAGCACTGCCAATGCTGATAGCAAAGGTTAGCGCTAAAAGGATTTCAGGGGTGGTAATGTCGGCTAGGGTAAGAATTCCTAGCAAAGCCGCAAAAACCAACATTATCCCTTGGGTGCATAGCAACATTTTACGGCGATCTATTACATCTGCGATCGCGCCTGCTGGCAAAGCGAGTAAAAAAAATGGCAAGCTGGTTGCTACTTGCATCATCGAAATCAAAAACGGCGAAGATGACAGGGAAGTCATCAGCCAAGCCGAACCCGTATCGTGCATCCAAGAACCAATCGTTGAAACTGCCGAAGCTATCCAAAGAGAACGAAATACGGGCTGGCGTAAGGGACTCCACAGGGTTAAAGGTACGGTTGTTGCACTCATGAACAGTTATCAGTTATTCGTTATCTGCGATCGCCGATTCAGATTTTAACTGAAATGTCGTGAAATTCTTAGTAGTCCATACCGTATCGAACGAATTAATTATTTAACTAATTAATTCAAGTTGCTATTTAGAAGTTTTAGCTTTTTCAACTTAGTTCGCCAAGCTATTAATAACTGAAGTCGGTTTAAGAACTAGGTTAATTGTTTTTAGTCCGTTTAAAATTATAAGTTGCAGCAATCGCAAAACCCGCCGGGGAATTAATTCCCCGGCGGTTGTTGCTTAATCTTAGTAACTAGCAACTTGCGTTAATTACAAAGATCTTGGTTGTTGCTCCTCCCTTTAACAGCGATCGGCAAGCAGTTACCATTTTGCTTCACTGGTCACTGGTCGCTGATAACTGTAAAAGCCTCGGCGCAAACCGCTTTTAAGATATATGGGTAGAGGGAGACTCGAACTCCCACGAGGGGCTGCCTCGCCGCATTTTGAGTGCGGTGCGTCTACCAATTCCGCCATCCACCCTTAAAATTGGCTTTTTGATTATAACTTATTTTGCGATTTTCTAACAAGCGTTGATAATTTTGAGAACTTGCCCAGCGATCGATTTCTCTGGCTCGCAAAACGGGGACGGGATGGGTTAATTGAGCCGTTTGAGCGGCTTTTAGGAGTTGTCCTAGTTCGGTTTCGCTGGCAATATCGTAAGCTCTTGCTTGTTCGATAAAGGCATCTAAATTTAACTGAGGGGCAAGGGTTACAGAACCACCAGTCAATTTCATCAAAACGGACATGACGACTTTCGGGTCTTGAATGGCTAATAATGCAGCGCGATCGCAACTAAATTCTGCGCATCTGACCCATTCTAGCATTTGCTCTCTCAACGACTGAGCGATAACCGTTCCCCAGCTAGGCAGCAACCCTGCGGCTAGTACCATGATATTAGCGAGGGTTAAATAAACGCCGTGTTCGCATTTTAAGTGACCTAATTCGTGTGCCATTACCGCCTGAATTTCTTCAGGGGTCAGCATCTCAATCAACGAGGTGTGCATGACCATGAATGGCTGTTTCCCTCGCATCGCGAAGGTATAAGCATTAGGAATCGGATTTTGTTGGATGTAAAGTTGAGGCGGTTCTAGGTCTAAAATCTGACAGGCTTCTATTAATAGCTTGTGCAGATGGGGCAATTGCTTTTCGTTTACCAAAATACTAGAGGCAATATTGTTGAGGTAAAAAAATTGCTCCGCTACCGAACCGAGTAAGCTGCGAACTAATACATCTAATCCTGGTAGTTGTTTGAGTGCGGTTGTCGCCTCTAAATCTAGGGGATGGCGAAAGTCGTCAGCCCTTAAACCGATAAGTTGCGTTTTAGAAAATTCCATATCTGCAAGCAAGATTGTGTCGATTAGGAAAACAACCAGTTTTTGACTTTTTCTAAGCTTTTCCAGTCAGGTTTTCTGGTTAACCCATCTTGAATATTTTCTTCTACATCTTGACGGATTTGCGCGTCTAATGCTATAACTTGCGCAGCCGCTTCAATATGTTGGCGAATGCCACTTTCGCCCGCATCTAACATCGCTACAGCTAGATTAATACGAGCTTGGGGCGATCGCGAATCGAATTTGACGCTTTTTTGAGCGGCTTTTAATGCCAACTTGGGTTTGTCGGTTAGAAGGTATAACCAAGCTAAACTCGCCCAAGCGGGGGCATTTTTCGGAGCGCGATCGCAAATATCTTTAAAAAACGGAATTAAATCTTCAGCTTTTTCGCCAGCGTTGTAGCGTTCTAAACCTTTCTCAAAAAGAGTAGCAACTGATTCACTCATTCTTTTGCTAATTTCGCTTGTATTCAGTAACCGAGACGGATTAAGTCGTCCCGATTACTTAGAATACGCGATCGCGGCTACAAAAAGGAATTTTAGTTTAGACTCCGAAGGATTTCCCGCAGCCGCAAGTTTGCGAAGCGTTGGGGTTAGTAAATTGGAAACCGCCGCCAATCATAGCATCGCTATAATCGAGCATTAAACCGTAAAGATAAAGCAAGCTCTTGCGATCGCAAACGAGCTTAAAGCCATCGTAATCAAATACTTCATCGCCATCGGTAATCTTACTGGCATCTTCAAAATCCATCATGTAGGACATTCCCGAACATCCTCCTTGACGAACGCCAACCCGCAAATACAGGTCTTTGCCTTGTTGCTCTCGCAGTTTCATCACATGAGTGAGTGCTGCTTGAGAAAGTTGGATTCCTTTTGATTGAGTTTGAGTAGCTTGTGTCATTTGTGTTGGTTACTCCTGAACGCGATCGGTTATGAGAGCTTTTATTTACTATCATAACGAGTTTGAGTAACTCTTAAGAAGCTTACTCGGTTTTGAATAACCCGATCGCGTCTGAGGCGAGGAAGGAGCCGCCATATATAAAATCTTTTCTAACAACCAAGGAGCGAAGCGCTGACACCATACAGCTAGATAACTTTGCCATCCAACCAAAATTTCCGCTCTACCTTTTTGCAATCCTCTAACAAATGCCTGGGCGACTTCTTGAGGAGTCATCGGCACAATCCAGCGAAATAATTTTAACCTACGTGCCATATCGGTATCGGTTAGAGAAGGTATCAAAGCAACAACGCGAACGTTATAGGGAGCTAATTCGCCTCGCAAAGCTTGAGTAAATCCCAAAAGAGCAAACTTAGTGGCTGAATAAGTAGACATGGTTGGCGCTCCTACTTTTCCCATCAAACTAGAGACATTGACGATAGTCCCTTCTCGTTGCGCTGTCATGCGTCGAGCCATTAAGCGAGTAATCGTATAGGTTCCCATGAGATTGAGAGAAAATTCTTCATAAACTTGAGGCAATTTAGAGTCCAAAAAAGACGATTGATATGCCACTCCCGCACAGTTGACCAATAGGTGAATGGGGCCATATTCTCGCCAAGCTTTCGTCACGGTGACATTCACCGCAACAGCTTGGGTGAGGTCTAAGGGGATTGTAATGACTTCTACTTGAGGTTTTAACCTTTCAATTTCAGTCGCTAATTCTGCGAGTGCAGAAGCGTTGCGAGCGACGATTAAAAGGCGTTTAATGCCATATTGGGCTAATTCTAAGGCGATCGCTCGTCCAATTCCGCGCGAAGCACCTGTGATTAATGCCGTTTTTCCTTGAATCATAAAGCAACCTCCTTTTGTTCGGTTATTACTTCGCAAAAATAAGCAAGCCACATCTAGCCACACCAATGCCAGACGGCTTTGATGCAATTAAGTCGATCTTGAGTTGCTAAATTTGTAACAAAATGCTGAAGTTAGTTAGGCAATGAAGAGACAAGAAACAATGTAACAAATGCAAATGCAGAGCATGGATAATAAACCTCCTTCACGCGAGAGCAATTAGGTAGCCTCTTGTTTACAAAGCTTAACAACTAGATCGGGGATCGACAAGAGTCTTTGTTGCTTGTCATTGGATTGACAAGGTTATGACATAAGTCCGACACATCAGTTAATTGAGCGATTAGAAAAACGCGATCGCGCTTGTTGCGATCGTCGTTCATACTAGTAAATAGGAGAGAGTAGGCGAGGTGGTTGCGGATTGGTAAATTTTACCAGTCTGAGGAAAGTCTGGACTCCCGAAAGACCAAACTTGCTGGATAACGCCCAGTGTACGCGAGTACGAGGAAAGTGCCACAGAAAAATACCGCCTTTTTTTCAGTTATCAGCGAT